>JAPLTR010000462.1 GCA_026398065.1 Verrucomicrobiota bacterium
GATGCACCCAGAGCAGCTTCGCGACATTGAGCGGATGGAAGACCAGCAGGAGCAGGGTGAAGCCTGCGAGCAGACGCGCCTTCACCCCGACGAAATACGGCTGGTCACGGTAAATCGAGTCGAGCTGACGGACGTGGGTGGCGAACGGCCGGGGCATGTCGTGGTCGGGAAGGTAGTTATCGGCCAAAGTCACGGTAACTGAAATTACCCATGATCGATGTAGGGTGGTCTGCCCAGTGAGCGTGGCATGATGCGGACCCAGACGCCGACAAGAGGTCGGATTGGGTGCGATCTGGTCGGATCAGGTTGGATTTACTTGGATTTGGTTGGATTTGCCGGGATGCGGTAGGATGGGGGAGGGGGTTGAGCCCGGGCTGCCGCGGAGGGTGCGGATGGGCACGGACAGGGTTTCTGGGAAAAAGGCACCATATATAATGGAGGCATTGGCCGGACGGCCCCGGGGTTTGAAAACGGTGCGATCGCGGAGCGGTCGGATCTGGCTGGATTTACTTGGATTTGGTCGGATTTGGCGCGCGAAGGGAGGCGGCGGCCGCGGATTGGGCGGAGGGGCGACCGGCCGGAGCGATCCGGAGGAGGGGAACCACGAAAGACCCGAAAAACACGAAACGAGCGGCGGCTTCGATCCGGGGTGGGCGGCGATCGCGGGGGAGGCTGAATCGGGTCGGAGGCGATGCGATCTGGTTGGATTTACTTGGATTTGGTTGGATTCAGGGGGAAGCGGTCGTCGGCAGGAGCCCTTGGCAGACTCGGACTGGCGAGGGTCGGCGACGAACCGGCCACCTGGCACCGCACCGGCCGGGATGGCGGGCGCACGACGGCCCGCGCGGAACGCAGCGGCGTGACGCGACGGCGGGGGGCCGGGGCGGGCGGGTTTCATCGGGAGCGGTGGGTTGACGGTGACGGCCAGTATGGGGTCTTTCTTGAAATAAATCAACAAAAAAGTTGATAAAAGAAACAAAAGGAGGCCACCCCTTTGGGCGAGCGTTTGTTGCAGAACCATGTGGCCGAGCCGGGAAGGATTTCAGGCCGTGGGCGTTCGGCCGCGCCAAAGTCCGACGACTTCGGCGGCCACCGGGTCGGCCCCTGGGAGGGTTTGAAATGAGCTCCCGATGTCTGCGACTTCAGTTGATCGCAGGCCACAGGGTCCGATCCCTCCCGGCTGAGCCTCAATTGCGCCCGACCAGGGCTTCGGCAACCAGCGTTGTGTTAGAAAAGTGGGCAGGCTGAGGCACCAGCGTGCCGGATGGTGCCCCGGTGTGTCCGGGGCGCGATTGAGACCGTCGTGCGTTCCGGTGCGGGTAAGAACGTCGGAATATATTACAGATTGATGCATAGGAAAAATGGGGGGCGGTTTCTGCTATGTCGTAAACAGCGAGCGCGTAAAGGCCTTGGCGGTGGGAAGCTGGATTGGCCGTAAAATTGCTTCATAGCTGGTATGGCTAAGCTACGCTGCACCATCTGGGGCGATGTCTTTCTGTGTTCGTTTTAACGATCCCGTATGTTTGCGTAAGCGCTCTGCTCTATATGAAATTCTCCATTTTCGCATGTTTAGTGACTGTGATGGCTTCGGTAGTAGTGCCAATGCGAGCCCTCACCCTCACGGGCCCGGTTGTGAATCCGGCAAATGGCCATACTTACTACCTGCTCGACCAGAATTCCTGGACCGCCTCGGAGGCTGAGGCGGTTTCGTTAGGTGGTCATTTAGTGACCGTTAACGACGCCGCAGAGGATGTTTGGGTTGCCTCCACGTTCAGTACGTTTGGCGGCATTGGCCGCGGATTGTGGACTGGCCTCAATGATGTCGCCCAAGAAGGCGCCTTCACGTGGATCAGCGGCGAAACTTCCGCGTACAGAAATTGGGCCACGGGCGAGCCAAACAACCACCTTGGAAACGAGGATTATGTCCATATCTTGTGGCCGGGAGAATCGCGAGCGCCCCGTTGGAACGATTTGCCAGATGCAGGCTACGGAACGCCAGGTACTTACTTCACCGTGCCTCTCAATGGAGTCGTTGAGGTCGCTTCCCCGGTTCCCGATTGCTCGTCCACACTGATGCTCCTTTCCGGGGCAGCCGTCTTGTTCTTTGGGTGTTGTGTCCGTCAGGTTCTGCAATTGGAGATCGATGGGAGGATTGTTCCATCCGATAAAATGACTTAGGGACGGGTAGGTCACGGCGCGCTTCGGCTGGGACGCGACGGTCGTAGAGCCGCGCGGGTCCTGCAGGCAAATGCGGTCCGCCTCGCCTGGCAGGGAGTCGAGCGTGTTGGTTGAAACTGCAAGTGGCAGCGTTGCCAGAGGGCCGCGGGCAACACTTCGGCACGGCTCGTTTCGGTCCGGGGTGGTCGTCGGTCACCACCGGGTGCACGGGATTCGCGCAGCGTGGATTCAGTCGGGGCAGGAGGTCGCGATAACTGGTCGTGCATTCGCCGGTGGCCAGCGCCACGGCCAACATCCGATGGCGGCCCTCCCGGTCGATCCTGATCGCCACGAGCACCGCGCGACTGCGGATCGCGCCGGTCTTGCTCACGCGTTCTTCGCGCGCCTCGGGGATCAGGTGGCATAGTCCTCGGTGAGCGGCCGCGCCGTGAGCGTTCCAGCTCGGCGTCGAGTTGCACGGTGAGCGGGTTTCATCGGAGGCGGCGGGTTGAGCGTGACGCCACGGGTGGGGCCTTTTTTGAAATAAATCCACAAGGAGGTGGAAAAAATTGTGCTTGCGGGCTCACGACTGGCTGTCCGGCAAATGGATCGGCGACCGCCCACACAACCTCGCCCTTTCCGATCACGCCGCCTCCGCGGCGTCGTGGCCCCGATATTCGCTTTCCAGGTGCCTGCGGGACCAAGGGCGGTAGGGTGAATCCACGCCCGCTTCTCGTGGTTAAACTTGGCCGGGCAGGGGCGCGTCAGGGATCGCCTGAGCCCGGCGTTCTCGTCCGGCGCGCGCCCCGCCGCACTTCTGTCCGGGATGGAAATTTGGGGTGGGCGCCCCGCCGGATGGGCTGCGGTTAATCCGCCTCGGGTGACCGGGGCGGAGCGACGAGCTTCATGATGTTCGCGATCAAGCTCGCGGGCACCGCGATTCCAATATAAACGATCAGGCAGAGAGTGGATCCGAACTGGATTGCGAAACCCTTCCCTCCGAGCGCATCAGAGCTGGTTGGGCCTTGATCAATGATCGGCGCGATCATCGCCAAGATGCCCCACAGCATGATTGCACCGACCGGCGACAGCCAGAGCCAGCCGATCCACGACCAAAATCGGAGGCCCCGACGCGAGCCAAGCAGGACGAGATATCCCGCAATCAACCACATCGCCACGTATCCGTATAGGAATAAGATCATTTTTGGTCCCAGCGTACCGACTCCGGATGAAATCATCGTGAAGCGACGTTGAATTCGAGGTGCGTTGGGGGAATTTTCCTTGTGGGCCGTGGGCCCTTCATCCTCCCCGAAGGGTTCGAACCAGGGGACGGGGTTTTGGCGGGCAGCGGGGCGAACTTACTCAACCGTTAAGTGACGACGCGCTCGCCGGTCGCGGGCTCATCGCCCAGTGTTCCCGTACCCCTCGTGCCCGGTTTTTGCGCATGCCCCCGTTGATCCCCACGCCATCTGTGCGACAGAGTGTCCGTGGCCTTGGCCCGGTTTTGGGCGGTGCGTCCGCGCCGGTGCACGGGTCACGGACCGTCGGCCGGCGGGAAGGTCGGGGGCGATCGCCCGTCCTGACGGGCGACCAGCGCGGCGGTGGGACCGCCGCCGCGGGATTTTTGCCTCTCCACCGTCTTACGCCATGAACACCCCCTCCTCCCGAACGATTTGCACCGCAAAGGTCAACGCCGCGGCCGGCGCGTGGCTTTTTTCCATACTGACCACGGCCGCGGTCGCCGGCGCCGCCGGGCAGCCGTCCGACGCGGCGCAGCCCAAGATCGGCGCGCGGGTCGCCGCCGTCCTGCAGGTGGACGGCAAGCAGTTCAAGGACCTGAACCGAAACGGGAAACTTGATCCTTACGAGGACTGGCGTCGGCCGGTCGAGGAACGGGTGCGCGATCTCGTCGGGCAGATGACCCTGGAGGAGAAAGCGGGGCTGATGGTCGGGCCGACGCTGCCGATGGGGCCGGAGGGCACGGTGAGCGAAAAATCGGTGACGCAGCGCAACCCGTTTTCGCCGGACGCACCGCCGATGACCTCGCCCGGCACGACGGAGGCGATTCAGAAACTACACATGGTCCAGTTCATCAACCGCGTGGAAACCGATCCGGCGACGATGGCCACCTGGCTGAACCGCGTGCAGGAAATCGCGGAGGGAACCCGCCTGGGGATTCCCGCGATCTTCGTCAGCAATCCGCGCCATCACCTCGGCACGGAGGTCCGCCTCGGGATCAACGAGGCCACCGGCAGCTTCTCGCAATGGCCGGGCACCCTGGGGCTCGCCGCCACGCGCGATGCCGCGCTCGTCGAGGAGTTTGCCGCGATCGCCGCCCGCGAGTACGTCGCGGTGGGCATCCGCGGCGCCTACCATCCGCAGCTCGATGTGGCGACCGAGCCGCGCTGGGGCCGGATCAGCGGCACGTTCGGCGAGGACGCCAACCTCACCGCCCGGTTTGCCACGGCCCTGGTCAACGGTTTTCAGGGCCGCAGCCTCGGACGCGGCAGCGTGGTGCTCACGGTCAAACACTTTCCCGGCGGCGGACCGGCGGGCAAGGGGCAGGACTCGCATTTCGCCTATGGAAAAAACCAGGCCTATCCGGGAAAGAATTTCGACTATCACCTGCTGCCCTTCAAGGCGGCGATCGCCGCCGGGGCGGTGTCTGTAATGCCGTATTACGCGGTGCCGGCGGGCCAGACGCCGGAAGAGGTGGGCATGGCGTACAACCGCGCCATCGTCACCGACCTGTTGCGGGGCAAGCTGGGGTTCACCGGCATGGTGAACGCGGATTCCGGCATCACCACGGGCATGGCGTGGGGCGTGGAGTCGCTCGACATCCGGGACCGCTATTTGAAAGCCATCGATGCCGGCACGGACCTCATCGGCAACGACGCGACGCCGGGCTACATCGTGGAACTCGTGCGGGCCGGCAAGCTGACCGAGGCGAGGGTGGATGAATCGGCGCGCCGCATCCTGCGGAAGCGATTCCCGCTCGGGATCTTCGAGAATCCCTATGTCGATCCCGACGCGGCGCGTGCGGTCGCTGGCAACGCGGACTTCCAGCGCAAGGCGGACCTGGCCCAGCGGAAATCCATCGTGCTCCTGAAGAATGAAGACCGCCTGCTGCCCCTGGCCAAGGGCCGGAAGGTCTACGCCGAGAACGTCAAGGCCGCCGTCCTGACGGAGCATGGCTACCAGGTGGTGGCAACGCCGGAGGAAGCCGACGTCTGCCTCGTGCGCGTGAAGATCGCCGGAGCGGGCGGACGGGGCGGGCGCGGCCGGCGGGGCGGGGACACGCCGGCACCTGCTGCGTCCAATCCGGCGGGACGGGCGGCCGGCGCGCTGGCCTCGGGCGGTGCACCGATCCAGCTGACCCTGCCGGCGGAGCAACTCGAACACCTGCGCGCCTTGTTGAGCCGGAAGCCGACCATCGTCGCCATCGAATTGGACCGCCCTTACGTCATCCCCGAAGTGACGGCGCAATCGCGGGCGCTCCTGGCCACGTTTGGCGTCACGGACGCGGCGTTGCTCGACGTGATCGACGGGAGTTTTTCGCCGACCGGCAAGCTGCCGTTCGAGCTGCCTTCGTCGATGGCAGCGGTCGAACGCCAGGCGGAGGACGTGCCGTTCGATTCACCGAACCCTTTGTTCGCCTTCGGAGCGGGACTGAGCTACGGCAAATAGGCGGGCGGCGGATGCAGGGCAGTTTCGCGCGGCGCTGGCGTTACTGAATCGTCCGCCAACGGACGATCGCGGCCCGTTTCGATTGCCAGCGCCGATGCGCCAGCTTAACGGTTGAGTTCGCATGACGAGGAATCGCCCCACCTTGCGCAGTCTGGCGGCCGAAGCGGGAGTCAGTGCCGCGACGTTTTCCCTCGCGCTGCGCAACAGCCCGGAAGTCGGCGAGCAAACCCGGCGCCGCCTCCGGCGACTGGCGCAGCAGCGGGGATACCGACCCGATCCCACGATCAGCAAGCTCATGCAGCACCTGCGGACGCGGTCCGACGCGCGCCACCCGGCCAATATTTGCGGCCTCCGGCAGGTCTTTTCCACCGAGAACCCCCAAGGGGCGAATTTCGGCAGCCGGATGCACGAGGCCCTCGTGCGGCGTGCGCGCGCGCTGGGCTTTGCCTTCGACGCGATCGACGTCGACCCGGACGCGGGCGGGGAGGCGCTGCAGCGCATCCTGCTGAACCGCGGGGTGGAGGGCGTGGTGCTCATGCCGATGCGGGGGCAGCGGGACCTGGGCCGGTTGCTCGAGTGGGGCGATTTTTCCGTGGTCTCCGTCACCTCCTCCGTGACCGCTCCGCGTTTTCACAGCGTCGGGCCCGACCATTTCGGCAACATGCTCCGGGCCTGCGACGAACTCGCCCGGCGCGGGTTTCGCCGGATCGGCCTCGCGATTTCGCGGGGCTGGGATGACCGGGTGCGGCATCGGTGGACGGGAGGCATGGCCTGGCAGAATACGTTTGGGAAAACCACGCCCGTGCCGGTCTATCTGGACGAGTCAGCGGGACCCGCGATCAGCGGCGCCGGATTCACCGCGTGGTTGAGAAAAAACCGGCCCGACGCCGTGGTGCTGGAGTCGATCCACCGCGACCTGCTGGAAGCCGCCTGGCGGGAAATCACCCCCCGGAGCCGGCCAAAAATTGTCGCGCTGAACTGGCCCCACCCGCTCGCGGAGGGTGGCATCGACCAGCGCGTCGACGAGATCGGCGCGGTGGCGATCGAGAGGCTGGCGGCGATGATGTCCCGCGGGGAGAAGGGCGTCCCGGCGCGGGCCAACCACACGCTGGTCGAGGGAGACTGGATCTGGCGTGGCTGAACGGCTTGGTCGCAGGCGGTTTGACTCCAGGGGCGAACAATGGAGCAACAGCCATTGAGCGTCGGACGCACCCCTGCGGTCAATGATCGCCCTGCAGGTAGGTCGGCTGCTTCGGCAGGCGCAGGCTGAAAAGAAAGGCGATGGCCATCATGGCGGTCACATACCCATAGAACGCGCTTTCCAGGCCCCGGGACTTCAGGTTCAGGGCCACGTATTCGGCGGAGCCGCCGAAGAGGGCGTTGGCCAAAGCGTACGAGAGCCCCACCCCGAGCGCACGCACCTGCGGGGGGAACATCTCGGCTTTCACCAGGCCGCTGATCGCCGTGTAGAAACTGACGATGGCCAGCGCCAGGGTGATCAACAGAAACGCCACCCACGGGCTGGTGACGGTCTTGAGCGCCAGCAGGATCGGCAGCGTGCCAAGCGTGCCGAGGCCACCGAACCAGAGCATGGACGCGCGGCGGCCGATGCGGTCGGCGAGCCGGCCGAACAGCGGTTGCATGAGCATGAACAGAAAAAGCGCCCCGGTCATGATGAGGCTGGCGCGCTTCGCGGGCAGGCCGGCGGTGTTCACCAGGTATTTCTGCATGTACGTGGTGAAGGTGTAGAAGATCAGCGAACCTCCCGCGGTGTAGCCGAGGACGGTGATGAAGGCCGCGGAGTGATGCTTGAACAGCCCGGCGACGCTGCCCGCCTCGTGGTCGGCGCGGGTTTCCGCGGTGCTGGTTTCCTTCAGCGTGCGGCGCAGCCACAGCGAGATCACCGCCGCCCCGGCCCCGACGGCAAAGGGAATGCGCCAGCCCCACGCCCGCAGCTCCCGTTCGTCGAGGAATTGCTGCAGGATCACGACGGTCAGCACCGCGAGCAACTGGTCAGCAGCACCGAGAACACCATGGCGTGCCGGCGCCCGTGCCGGTCAGCGAGCCGCCCGAACCACCAGCCGCCGATGGGACGCATCAGGAAACCGACGGCGAAGACTCCGGCGGTGTTGATCAACTGGACCGTCGGGTCGGCGGAGGGAAAAAACGCCGGCGCAAAGTAGAGGGCGCAGAAGGCGTAAATGTAGAAATCGAACCATTCGACGAGATTGCCCGAGGAGGCGCCCACGATGGCCCAGATGCGCTTCCGGCGCTCCTGGCGCTCTTCCCCGGCAGGGTGGAGTTCGGTCATGGCTCCGTCACGGCCGGATCTCCACGACGGTGCCAACCTCGATGAGGTCGAACAGCGTCTTCATCTCCGGGTTGTCCAGCGCCATGCAGCCGAGGGTCCAGTCCTTGGCGGAGCCGTGGCCGTGGATGAAGATCTCGCCGCCGAGCGCGGTATCCCACGGGGGTGTGGTCTTCTGCTGCTGGGCGGCGACGATCGCGTCGTGCTGCGGGCGGGTGATGAGGCCCTCCCTCAGTCCACGCTGTGCGGCTGCGGTATCGGGGTAGCTGATACCCAGGGAAAGGTAGAACTGGCTCTGCGGGTTCTTCACGCACACGTAGAACCGGCCTTCCGGGGTCTTTTTGTCGCCGGACCGTTCCTTGTCGCCGACGGGTGCGCCGCCCAGCCCGATCCGAAAGGTGTGGATCTTCTCCGGGCCGCGAAAGACCTCCAGCCGGCGCTCCGCCTTCAGGACGACGATGCTCAGGTCGGAGGCGGCGGCGCGGCCCGACAACAACAGGCAGCAGAGGGTAAGGAGGATCGATTTCATGGGGGCGACGAGGTCCGAAGGTGAGGCGGGCGGGGCGCGCGGGCGAGCCCGCTTTCGGCGGGTAGGGCCCGATCTCCGAGCGGGCCGTCAGGATTTTCGCAGGCCGAGGGCGGGGGCGCACCACGGCCTGCCCGGAGGTCAGGCCCTACCCTCTGAGCTTGTTCTCCCATTCACCCCGACCTAGCGCCGGAATTTCTTCCGGCTTTGGTAGTCGTGAAACACGATGCTGATCACGAGCCAGAAGCCGCCGGTCGCCGCGGCGGTGAAGCACAGGATCGCGAGGCCGGGAAAACCGAAGAGGCGGAACGAGGTCTCCACGCGCATCAGGAGCGAGGCGCCGACGATCAGGCCGGCGAGCACGATGCCCGTGGTGATGCGGTTCGCGATCTTCTCCATGCCGTCCATCACGATCTTGGCGTCGGGGGTCTTCACCTTCACCTCGAGCTCGGCGTTGGCGACGGCGTCCATGATGCGGTTGAGGCGCGAGGGGAGGCCGGCCGTGAAATCCTTCATCTCCAGCAGCGCGCTGGCGGTGTAAAAATACGGGCTGACCTGGGTGCGCGTGCTCGTCAACGCCGGCGCCGT
>JAPLTR010000565.1 GCA_026398065.1 Verrucomicrobiota bacterium
CGCCTGGCGAATGACGACCTCGATGCGATCGGCCGGAAACTCGTCCTGGGCCGGAACGGGCACCGTGAGGAGCAGACCGTGCTGCGCCCCGACCCGCCGCGCCGCCGCCACGATGCGCGCCCCCTCAGTGACCGTCGGCACGGTCACGTCCACCGGGAGCCCGCTGCTGCGCGAGTAGAACGACGGCAACGTCGCGGTGCCCAGCCCGATGACGGGCACGCCCTGGGTTTCGAGGACCTCGAGGGTGAGCGGCAGGTCGAGGATGGACTTCGCGCCCGAGCAGACCACGGCGACCGGCGTACGGCCAAGTTCCAGCAAATCCGCCGACACGTCGAACGGCGCCCCGCGATGAACTCCGCCGATGCCGCCGGTGGAAAACACCCGGATCCCCGCCATGTGGGCGACGATCATCGTGCCCGCGACCGTGGTGGCCGCGTCCTCCCCCAGCCCGACCGCGATCGGCAGATCGCGGCGCGAGCACTTGCGCACACTCCCATACGGCAATGACCCGAGTCGCTCGATGTCGGCGCGCGTGAGACCGACCGTGATCTTGCCCGCCAGGATCGCAATCGTCGCGGGCACGGCGCCGCTTTCGCGCACCGCCGCCTCCATCGCGAGCGCGGTCTCGACATTGGCCGGATGCGGCAGGCCGTGCGTGATGAGTGTGGATTCGAGGGCGACGACCGGGCGGCCCGCGGCGAGCGCGGCGGCGACTTCGGGGGAAAGGTGGAGCGGAGTGGACACAGTTAAAAGGGAGGACGTTCGGGCTATTTCTCCGCCGGTTCAAGCCCCAGCCCCTGGCGGTCGAGGTCGTCCAGCGTACGGCGCGCCTGCGCTTTCATCGCGGCCGGGCCTTCGCCCTGGAGAGATTCGGTGAGCAACCGCCGGGCTTCGGCCCAGCGCCGGCCACGCAGGGCCTGGTCGATTTTTTGGGCCGTGAGACCTTCGGTCAGTGTCGCCTTCATTGTGAGCAGTTGCGGCCGGTTGGCCGGCGACACGCCGCGCGCCAGGCGCTCGTCGGCGTAGGCCAGGGCCTCGGCCAGTTTCTGTGCGGAGGCCAGACGGTTGATTTCGGTCACGATCTCCTGCTGTTCCCAACCGTCCAGCAGTCGCCGCGCAAACGCGCGCGCCGGCGCCGCGTCCGCCGCCTGTCCGGCGAGCACGCGGTCCAGTTGGGCCCGCGCCGCGGCCGGGTCGCCCGCCCGGTGCGTGAGGATCGCGAGCCCCACCTCGATCTGGGCGTCGTCCGGCCACATTTTTTTGCCCGCTTCGAGCACCCGCCGGTCCTCCGGTCCCACGGGTTCGGCGAGACCGACGACCCCCGCGAGGTTCTGGTAGGCGGAACGGATCCGCGGAAAGAGCGTGACCGCGCGGATGTAGCGGTTGGCGACCCGGCGGGCGGAGCTCGGCCGGAGCGGCTCGGCCGGGTTGCGCTGCTCGGCCACGGCCAGGTCGAAATGAACCTGCGCATCCGTGGTGCCGCGTTCGTCGGCGAGGGCGAACTCCGCGAGCGCCCCCGGCTGGTCGCCGAGCTGCTTCAACGCCAGCCCCAGCACTTCGTGTCCGCGGGGATCGGCGGGATTGGCCGTGACCGCGGCCCGGCCGTGCGTGGCGGCGAGCTCCGCGCGGCGCGCGCCGAGCGCAAGGCGGGCCAGGCCGTCCTGCACCTCGAAGCGCGTTGCGTCTTCAATCCGGGGCGGGGAAAAGGCGACGAGCGGCATCCGGTTCAGGTAGTAGTTTCCGCTGCCGATGTAGCGCTTCAGCTCGTCATCCATTTCCCGATACGGCTTGCCGAACGCCTGGCGGAACGCCTCGGCCGGTCCGACCCCGCTCTGGGTGAAGGCGCCGTAGTCGGTGATGGCGGTGGGCGCGATCTTGTGCACCCCGAAGACGAGGTAGTGCGCGTAGGCCCAAGACTGCGCGTAGACCTTGCCCGTGTGCGAGAGGTCGGTGCCGAACAGCTCCTCGCGGCCGGTGAAGAGCAGGCGCTCGAGGGGCATCAGGCCCTGGCTGCGGAGGAGCCGGACATGGTCCTCGATGGACTGCCCCCACTCCGCCCGGCCCTCGTTGATCTCGAAGGTAGAAAACACCTCGGCGAGCCCCTCCTCCAGCCAGATGGGATTCGGCACGTCGGCGGTGCTCATGAACCAGTGCACGCCCTCGTGAAAGATCGTGCGCCGCATCTGCACGGGCAGCCGGGTGCCGCCGGTGCCGGCGACCGCCCAGGTTTCGTGGCGCACGAAGAACGCGCCCACCTGCTTCGTTCGTCCGTCGGGGCCGACGGGGCGGTAGCCGTCGAAATCGACCTCGCGGGCAAACACCACGAAGGTCAGCGGCGGCAGCTTCCTGTCCTCGGCCTTGAAATAGTTGCGCAGCGCCGCCACGTACTGGGCGAACTCCGCGGCCCACGCCACCGCCTCGTCCTTCCGCAGGGGGGTGAGCACCACGAACTCCGGCGTCGAGAGCTTCAGCCAGCCCGTATACGCCTCTGCGGCGGCCAGACCGCCCGCCGCGACGAGCGAAAAAAGCCAGGCCAGCCAGAGTCTGTGCACGCGTCGGATCACGGCGTGATCACTGCGGGGGAACCGGCCGGGAGGCAAACATGGGGAGGCGACGCTCGGGCTATTTCCCGGGCGATTCAAGCCCGAGCGACTGGCGGTCGAGGTCGGCGAGGATGCGCCCGACCTGGGATTTGAGGCCGGAGGAACTGTCCCCGGCCAGCACCGCCACAATGAGGCGGCGGGCCTCAACCCACTGCTGGGCCCGCAGGGCCCGATCAATTTTTTGCCCGGTGATCGCGTCGCGCAGCGACGACTGCATCGCGACCAACTGGACCCGGATGTCGCTGCGGACGCCGGCCGCCAGCCGTTGCTCGACCAGCGCAAGCGCCTCGCTGTACTTCTCCCCCGAGTGGAGCCGTTCGATTTCGTCGAACACCTCCTGGTGTTCCCAACCCTCCGCCACGCGCCGCGCAAATGCGCGGGCGGTGGCGCCGTCGGATGAGGTGGAGGCGAGCACGCGCTCCAGCCGGACGCGGGCCGCCGGGCGGTCGCCGCCGCGCCGGGTGAGGAGGGCGAGACCGACCTCGATCGCGGCGTCGTTGGGCCACATTTTCTTTCCGGCCTCCAGTACCCGGCGGTCCTCGGGGTCCACTGGCTCCAGCACCTCCATCAGTCCCGCGAGGTTCTGGTAGGCGACCAGAAAGCGCGGGTGGATCGCGATGGCCCGCTCGTAGCGGTCGGCGGTGCGCCGGACCACGGCCGCGCCCGGGGAAAGATTCGCGCCCATCGCATCCGCTCCGTCGTTCTGTTCGGCGAGCGCCAGCTCGAAGGGGACTTGCGCGTCCCGGGAACCGAGTTCCTCGGCGCGGGCAAACGCCCCGAGCGCCTCGCGGCCCCGGCCAAGTTCCTTCAGCGCGAGCGCGAGCACCTCGTGGCCGCGGGGATCGTCCGCCCCTGCGGCGATCGCGGTGCGCGCATGGCCCGCCGCCAGCTCCCAGCGGCGGGCGCCAAGGGCCAGCCGGCCCAGCCCGTCCTCGACGTCCAGCCGGCTCGCCGGCTCCACCCGGGGCGGCGCATAGGCGGCGAGCGGCACCTGGCTCAATTTATAGGTCCCGCCGCCGCCTATGTAGCGCTTCAGGTCCTCATCCATTTCCCGATACGTCTTGCCAAAGGCCCGGCGAAACGCCTCGTCCGGGGCCAGCCCGCCCTGGGTGTGCGTAGCGTAGTCCGCCAGCGCGGTGGGCGGAATCTGGTGAACGCCGAAAATCAGGTAGTGGGCAAACACCCACGACTGCGCATAGACTTTGCCCGTGTGGCCGATGTCCTTCCCAAACAGCTCCTCGCGGCCCGTCCGGAGCAGCCGCTCCAGCGGCATCAGGCCCTCGCGGCGCAGGAGCACGACATGGGGCTCATGGAGCTTACCCCACTTCGCCCGGCCCTCCGCGACCTCGAAACTGGAAAACACCTCCGCCAACCCCTCTTCGTGCCAGACCGGGTTCGGTACCTCGGCCGTGCTCAGGAACCAGTGCACCCCTTCGTGAAAAATCGTGTGGCGCATCTCCACCGGCAGCACGGTGCCGCCCACCCCGGCCACGGACCATGATTCGTGACGCAGGAAGAACGCCGCCACCTCCTCCGTCTTCCCGTCGGCCCGCAACGGGCGATATTCCTTGAAGTCACGCTCCCGGGCAAAGACGACCAGCGTTAGGGGCGCGAGCCGGCGGTCCTCCGCCTTGAAGTAGCTGCGCAGGGCCGCCACGTATTGCGCGAATTCCCCGGCCCACGCCACCGCCTCCTTCTGCCGCAGGGAGGTGACCACCACAAACTCCGGATGGGTCAGCTTCAACCAGCCCGTGGCGGCCTCCGCCGCCGCCAGACCACTGGTCGCGACGAGAGAAAGAAGCCAGGCCAGCCAGAGACGGTGTGCAGGTCGGATCACAGAGCGGTGGGAGATGAACGGTGCGGCCGGACAACCATGCGACAGCAAAGTGCGCCGCCACCGTCTTCTGCAAGCGAGGAACCGTAACCTTGCGCTCGAGGTACAATCCATGCCGGAACGATCAGGGCAGGCGCCACTTGTCCAGCAGCCCTTCGGCACGCTGTCGCACCTCCGGCGTCAGGGTTCCGTGAATCACCGCCTTGAGGGCGGTCACCGCTTCAGGTCGCTTGCCGGCCGCCTCCAGTCGCTCCGCCTTCCCAATCGACTCAAATTCGCCGATCACCTGAAGCAGGGCGACCAGTTCCGACCGGGGTATCCCCACCCCCGGGCCCAGTAGTTTCTCAAACGCGGACAGGGCCTCTTTTAACCGGCCGCCGGCCGCCAGCGCGCGCACGTCGCCCAGGCGGGCATCCTCCGGCCCGCTGGCCGACGGACCGCCGGGGCGCGGTGCGAGATCGACCCCGGCCGCCCGGGCTTTCTCGGAAACGGCTTTCATCCGGTCAAACAGCGCGTTTTGAATCTCGGGCGGCATTTCCGTGGCCAAAATGAACGCCTGGATCGCTTCGTCGTACGCCTTCGCCCAGTCGCCACGCCTTTCTGCCAAGTCGCTCATTCCTGAACGCAACGTGACGCTCAAGGGAAACCGACGGCACCCTTCCTCGATCGTTGCGTCCACCTTGGGGTCTGGGGGAAGAAGTGCATTCAGAGAGGCCACATTTTCATAGGCCGGGCGAAAGCGCGGATTGCGCGCGATGGCCTGCATCCAGTTCTCAGCAATTTCCTTCAGTGGGCCCCGGACCTCCGAAAGCGGGAACGACCCGCCCTTCTGGACGAGTGCCTCCACACCTGCCTCTCCCATCAAATAATAACCGGCAAACCCGCGCGCGCCCAACGCCGCCGCCGCGCGATAGTGGGCCGTCGCGGAGTCACGGTTCTTCATCTTCAGCTCCCTTTCCGCCAGCGCCTCCAGCGGACGCGGGTCCGTCGGCATCGCCACCGCCGCCCGGCGCAGATAGGCTTCCGACTCATCGGTACGTCCGACCACCGTCAGCAAGGTGCCGAGCACCAGATCGACCTCCGCCGTCGGCGGCCTCGTGACGGCAAATCCCCGTTCGATGTCGCTTCGCTCCACGGGAAAGGTCGCCGTCACCAACCGGGTGCCCCGCAAGTAAGCCTGCATCCGTGCGTCCATCGCGGCGGCATCCATGCCGAACACAGCCGCGAAGTTCTTGCCGGTCTCATCGCTCACCGGGCCAAGCTGCAGAAAAATCCGCAGCCGCGTCCATCCATCGGAACCTTCGGTGCAGAGCAAGTCATGCACCGCCGCCCACGACTGGACGTAGGCGAGCTGGGACTGGCTGGCGTGCTTTGGGCCAAATAGGGGAGCCGCGGCCCGCGGCTTGGCCAGCTCTGCAAACGGCATCGCCTTTTGCCGAGCAACGTACTGCGCGTAGAGAGGGCGGTTCGCTCCGATCCGGAAGGACTCGCCACTCAGCGCAAACGTCTCAAACACCTGGCAAAGCCCTTCCTCAAGCCACAACGGCGGGCGCCAGTCCAGGCCGGTGAAAAACCAGTGGGCTCCCTCGTGATAGAGGATTTCGCGGACGTCGTCCCGGGCGCCCTCGACAGAAATCGCCAGAAAGCTCCTCCCGGGCACCGAGACAAAATATCCGCCGACGTCCTTGATCGGCCGGCCTTTCTCCAGCGGTCGGAACGCACTGTACCGGCGGGCGCTCGAAAACAAGACCAGTGTGACCGGCTCCAGCTGCGACGGCTGGAGCGGAATCATCTGCGCCAGGCCGCGGCGGTAGATCTCAAACTCGGTCGCCCACGCCCGCGTGCGGCGCTCCGACAGCTCGGACATGACCGTGAACCACGGCGTCTCGATTTTGGTCCAATCTCCGGCCAGGGCCGCCGGTGCGACGGAAAACAGCATGACCCACCGGAACGCCTGCAGCGCCCGGATTCCGCGTCGGAGTGTTCGCATGAAAATCGACCGTGGCCTCAGCGCCCGAACAGGGCGTCGCCCGCCTCCTTCGCGGCGAACATGAAGGCGGCCTCGTGCGCGATGCCGGGGGTCTCGACCTTGCGCCAGTTGAAGTCCCAGCCGCGGTCTTTCGCGAGTTTCTGCGCCGCCGCGAAGCAGGCCCGGCCGCGCGCGAGGCGGTTGGGCCCCTGTTTCATGCCTTCCGCGCTGGCGTCAAAACTGTGCGCCGGCGTGATGTCGCCCGTGCCGAGATAGATCGTGAGCGGCGCGGCGAGATAGCGGCGCAGCACCTCGTCGTTGCTCAGTTCATCGGGCAGGCCGCCGAAGCCGTAGCCGAACTTTTGCTCGCGGTCGGGAAAGAGGTGGGAGCCGGGATTGGCGGCGATGATCCGCACGGCCTCGCCGGGCATGAACGCCGCAAGCCGCACCAGGAACTGCCCGCCCGCCGAATGGCCGATCAGATAGTACGGCAGCTTCGGCTTCGCTTCGAGGCCGCGGACATAGTCGACGATCTGGGGAATGAACGCATAGGTCCAGGCCTCGCGCGGCTGGACCTTCCCGTCCTTGTCCACGAGACCTCCGCGTTGGTACCGCAGGCTCGGGAAGCGGGCCGTGTCGAACAACGGCGCAACCACGATCACGCCGAAACGCTCGGCGAGCGTGATCGCGAAATTGCGGTAGTCCTCGGCATTGCGGCCGACCCCGTGGCAGACCACGAGAAGCGGGCCGTCCTTGTAGGTCGGCGGCTTGTAGGTGAAGAGCGTGATCGGCTCCGCCCCGTTCGCAAACACCAGCTTGCCCGGCCCCACCGGCAGCGGATCGGCCCGCAGCGTCGCGGTGAAGACCAACGACAACACAACCAGCCAGCAGCGGAAAGAGGGGCTCATCGGTCTAAACTCGGGGAGTTTTTTTCCGCCGGCAAGCCTCGCTGTGACTATGTCACGGACGGTCAACCCGCGGGCCGGTTCAGCGAAGACTCCATGGTGGACGGCGACCGGAGTCGCCGTCCGGGGTCAGCCTCGCTCAGGAATAGCCCAACGCCTTGGCGACGGCGCCATAGGTGATCTTGCCGCCCTGGGTGTTGACGCCGCGGGCGAGGCCCGCTCTCTCCGCCAGCGCCCGCTCGATGCCCTTGTGCACGAGCATCGCCACATAGGGCTCCGTCGCCTGGGTCAGGCCGAGCGTGGA
>JAPLTR010000372.1 GCA_026398065.1 Verrucomicrobiota bacterium
CCACCTCGTCCACCACCGGCACCGGCTTTTGGTTGGGCAACGAGTCCGCCACACCGAAGTTCCGGGTTGGGGATCCCGCCAACCAACATCTCCTGTGGGACGGTTCCGATCTGAAGATCAGATCGCCCCGCGTCACCGGCGACGGTCTCTACATCACCTCGCCTATCGGCATGCGCTACGTTTCGGACGGCGGCGTGTTCACCATCACAGGCGGCTCCGACAACGGCTCGAACCACGGCGCGCAGATCGACCTCGCCGGCAATTCCGCGGGCGGCGGGATCGCGGGCGTGCTTGTGCTCGCGGCGGGCAACACGACGGGGGGAGAAATCCACTTCCGCACGGCCAACCTCCTTCGCGCGAAGCTCCGCCAGGACGGCGTGCTGGAAGTGTTCAACTTCTTGGAAACGAACGGCGGGCTCCGCGTCGACGGCAACCAAGTCGTCGGATCGCGGCTGCCCGCCGTGGCCTCCGCCCCGACCGACGCACCCACGGACGCCCCGACCGATGCGCCGACCGACGCCAACACCGCGCTCGTCACCACCGACTTCGACGGTGCCGAGACGGTCAGCCTCGCCGCCCTCGTCTCGTATTTCAACGTCGTGGACGCCCGCCTCAACGCCCTCGCGGCGAAACTGAATATCACCGCCAGCCACGCCAACGTCACGGCGTCCAAGCTCAACACCGCCACCACCGCCCAAAACACCCTCCGCGACCGTCTCAAGGCCACCGGCGGCCACGGCCTCATCGCCGACTGACGGTCGCGGGAGGCAAACCGTGTCATCGGCCAGCGCGCCATTGACCGGGAAGTGGGCGACCCCGAACCACGGGGCGTTGAAAACGCTCGTGCTCCTGCTCGCTCTGGTGTCCGCCGCAGTCGCACAATCGGTGCTTTACCAGACCCGGCGCCTGGACCTGCCCGCCCAGTTCACGGTCGAACCCCACGCCCTCACCTACCTGCCCGCCGCAGCCTCCCAGATCGCCGTGCTGCGCTGGGGCGACATCGACCTCGCCCTCCTCGCTCGGCAGGAACCCGAGATCGAGGCCGCCCGGCAGACGGCCGTGCTCACCGGCAAGAAGGTCTATCTCGCGGTCGCTCCACCCATCCACTACATGTGCCTCTTCATGGAGCTGCCCGTGAATGTTCAATTCAATCGATCAGGAGTCACCACGTCGCAAACGCGCTATACGTCCGGCACCACGAGCTTCCCTTCAAACACCGCACCGGACAAACCGCGCTCGTCATCCAGGGCTTCATCAAGGCCAGGACGACCACCCGCCTCATCGACACCACGCGTTACTCCCTCGCCACCACGACGGAAGGCCTGTGAATGACCATCGGTGACGACCGCAAGCCCGACGCACAACGTCTCATCCGCGAACTGCAGACCCATGGCGCGTTTTTCCCCAACCTCATCCTCGGCGTCCGCAAGCTGCAGAAGGTCTACCCGCGCGGCCACATGATCCCTCGCCTGCTGAAAGACCTCGACAAGCGCTAGTCCGATCAGGCGATCAACGTCGCTGCCCACCGCGAACTCCAGGCGTTCGCCACCCACACGCGGAGGAAGTGGGCCGCTGTTCTCTTCACACCCTTCATGACGCCCCTAAGCGAAGGGTCCGGCTGTCGCAGTACTGACCAAGGTCCGGTCTACCAAAAGTGTGCCCCCCGGTCGCCTTCGCTCAGCGGATCGGTTCCGGACTGCTGCACGGCTGCGCAACCGCCCCGCCCGCCGACGCTCGATCACGGTGAAATCTCTTCGGCTTGACAAAATATCAATGTGATATCACTAAAATATCAAACACCCCGCTTCCACCATGAGCAATCCCCTCCCCGTGTCGCACTCTGTCTCGTCGGAAAAGACCGTCCAGGCCGCCAACGGCTGGCTCTTTCTCCTCCTCAACCTCGCCACCTACGCCGCCGCGATCACGCTTCTGATCGTCGCGGTGCAAAGCGGGGCGCGCGGCGCAGGCTGGACCGCCCTCGGCGGCATCGGCCTGCTCATCGCCGCATTCTTCTGCTCGTGCGGCTTCTTCACGCTCCAGCCCAACGAGGCGGCCGTCCTGCTGCTCTTCGGCGCCTACCAGGGCACCGTGAGCGAGTCGGGGTTCTGGTTCCGGAATCCCCTCAATCGGAAACTCAGGATCTCCCGCCGGGCGCGCAACCTCAACGGCGACAAACTCAAGGTGAACGACAAGCGCGGCAACCCGATCGAGATCGCCGCCGTCGTCGTCTGGCGCGTGCAGGACACGGCCCAGGCGGTGTTCGACGTCGACCACTACGAAAACTACGTGCGCATCCAGAGCGAATCCGCGGTGCGCCACGTCGCCAGCACCTATGCCTACGACGACGGCGAGCCCAACGAACTCACCCTCCGCGGCGGAAGCGACGAGGTCTCGACCGCCCTGAGGCAGGAACTGCAGCAGCGCCTCGCCAAGGCCGGGGTGCAGGTGGAGGAAGCGCGGCTGACGCACCTCGCCTACGCCCCGGAAATCGCGCAGGCCATGCTCCGCCGCCAGCAGGCCGAGGCCGTCATCGCCGCGCGCCAAAAGATCGTGCACGGCGCCGTGAGCATGGTGGAGATGGCGCTCCGCGAACTCTCCGAGAAGAAAGTGGTGAACCTTGACGAGGAGCGGAAGGCCGCGATGGTTTCCAACCTGCTCGTCGTCCTCTGCGGCGAGTCCGAAGTACACCCGGTCGTCAACACCGGCACACTTTACAACTAAACGTGGCCTCCGCTCCCCCACTCCCGACTCTCCCGCGTCCGCCCGGCCCCCGGCCGGCGGCCTCGGCGGCTGCGCGCGGCTGCATCCCACTGATGACCATGGCAAGCTGACCCCGGCTATGCCCGCCGAAGAACGAAAGTCATTTCTCCTGCGCATCGACCCGAGGCTCTGGTCGGAACTGGAGGCGTGGGCGGCCGACGAGCTGCGCAGCGTCAATGGCCAGGTCGAATTTCTCCTCCGGCAGGCGGTGCAGAGGCGCAAGAAGAGCGGGGCTGCGGACGACGGCGACACGGAACGCAAGCGCTGAGCCGGCGGTCCGGGCGGGTCGCGCTTCTTCCGGGCCACACACAGTGCTGCCGCGGCACTCAATCCCTGTCATCCGGCCAAAGGGCGCTTGTTCGTTCCCCGGAAGCGGTGTACCGTAAAGGCGGTTGGAATCGTCCCGAGACCTCCCTTCCCATGAAAACCACTGCACGGGTCATGTTCGCCGCCTCGCTCTGGCTGGCTGTTCCCGCTCCGTCCCCGGCCGCCGCCCCCGCCGACTCCAACGTCCGCGTGCCCCCCGAACGCGTCGAACTCAAGGTGCAGAAAGTCCTCGCCGCCCAGGACCGGGAGTTTGTCTACCGCGCCTATCTGGTCGAGTGGCACGGCCAGGAGGTGGTCGTGCGCGACGCGCTGGCCAAGACCAAGTATCGCCCCAACGACATGATCACGGTCCTCGTGATGAGACATCCCTACCCGCAGGGGAAGGAGGACTACGGCCTGCTCAGTTTCGAGATCGTCCCGCCACGGGCAAAGTGACGGACGCGCCGCCTCCGCGCAACGGCCGGAGCGGCCGCTTGGCATGTTTGCTGCATCCTGCCGGGGAGTGAAGTCCCTCCTTTTTTTCCTCTTGGCCGCCGGCTGGACCGCCGCCACCACCCGCGCCGCCGAGCCGATCCGGCCCAAGGTGATCGTCGTCGCGACCTTTGAGGTCGGCGCGGACGCCGGCGACAAGCCCGGGGAGTTTCAGTTCTGGGTGGAGCGCGAACACCTCGACGGCAGCCTCGTCGTCCCGGGGCTGGACCATCCGGTGCGGTTCAATTCGTCCGGCGTCTACGGCGTCGTATCCGGTACTACAGTACGTGCCGGCAACCAGCTCATGGCGCTGGGCCTCGACCCGCGCTTCGACCTTTCGAAGAGCTACTGGCTGATCAACGGCATCGCCGGCGTGAACCCCAACCTCGCCTCCGAGGGCAGCGCGGCCTGGGCGCGACACGTGATCGATGGCGACATCGCGTACGAGATCGACTCCCGCGAGGCCCCGGCCGACTGGCCCTATGGCATCATGGCGATCGGCAACAAGAACCCGCTCGAAAAACCCAAGATCCCCGACTGGGCCCCCAAGCCCATGTCGTGGACGCTCAACCCCGCGCTCGTCGCGTGGGCCTTCGCCCTTACCAAGGACACCCCGCTCGCCGACTCCCCCGAAGCGCAGGCCCACCGCGCGCTTTACACGACATTTCCCTCCGCCCTCCGGCCGCCGACCGTGCTCCTCGGCGACAGCTTCGGCTCCTGCCGGTACTGGCACGGCGCGCGCATGCAAAAATGGGCCGACGACTGGACGGAGCTATACACCAACGGCGCAGGCCGCTGCGCCATGACCAACATGGAGGACCACGGTCTCGCCGCCGCGCTCACCCGGCTCACGACGATGGGCCGCGTGGATTTTCAGCGCGTGCTGATCCTGCGCACGGGCAGCAATTTCTCCGAGCCCCCCGCCGGCCAGAGCGCCGCCGCCAGCATGGTCGAGGAATACGCCGGCATGCTGCCCGCCCTCGAGGCCGCCCACCGCGTGGGCAGCCCGGTCGTGCACGAGTTGGTGAAAAACTGGGCGCGTTACGAGGCGAAGACGCCTTGACCCGGCCGGCTCAGCGGGTTGCTCATTCACCCTGCGGCTGCCACGCGGGACCGCCCGGCCACCATCGCTGAAAATGACGTGATTTTCGCAAACGGCGCGGAGTGCGACGAACCGGCGGTCAGCTAGGCTGGGGACATATGCCTTTTGCCCGACCCCGGAGTTCGATCGTGCCAGGAATCGTGGCCGCCTACGCCATCGTGCTTTCGGGAGTGATCGCGACCGCCGACGGCCGGATCGCGCGGTATCTCAGCCATCTCAACGACGACCTGTTCAGGGCGGGTTTGTTCGTCGCGGTCACCACGTTGGTCCTGTACGTGGGGCTGCACTGGCTCGCGAAGCATTTCGACGCGGCGGACGCCGCGATCCGCGCCAGCGAAGAACGCTGGAAATTCGCCCTCGATGGTGCGGGCGACGGCACTTGGGACTGGGACGGCCCGACCAAGAAGGTTTTCTACTCCCCGCGTTGGAAACACATCCTCGGCTACGGCGTCGATGAGGTGGGCGACCGGTTGCAGGAGTGGTTCGGGCGGATCCACCCCCAGGATGCACCGCGGGTGCGCGAGCAACTCAGGCTCCACTACCTCAGAAAGATCCCCACCTTCCAATGCGAGCACCGCCTGCGGACAAAGGACGGTTCCTACAAATGGGTGAGTTCACAGGGACAGATCATGCGCCGCCACCCCAACGGACGTCCGCAGCGGGCGATCGGCACCCTGACCGACATCTCGGAACGCAAGGAATCCGAGGCCCGCATCGCGGGCGCCCTGAATTTCACCCATGCAATCCTCTACTCCGCCCCGGTCGGGATCGTCACGTACCGAGCCAGCGGCGAAACCGTGAGCGCCAACGACGCCGCCGCGCAGTTTGCGGGCTGCGACGTGGAGGATCTGGTGAAACAGAACTTCCGGGAGCTCGCCTCGTGGCGCCGCCACGGTTTGGTCGAGCTGGCCGAACGGGCGCTGCGGGAGAACAAGACCGTGTTCCACGCGACGCAGTTCACGACCTTGTCCGGCCGGGACACCTGGTGTGAGCTGCGGTTTGCACCCTTCGTGTACGACGGCGAACAACGCCTGCTCCTCATCTTGCAGGAGACGACCGAGCAGCGGGCCGCCATCGAACGGCTGGAATTGTTGCACGCCGCGGTGGCCGCCGCCCCGACCGCGTGGATCGTCACCGATGCGCGCGGTGTGATCGAGTGGGTGAATCCGGCCTTCACCACGCTCACGGGCTACTCCGCCGCGGAAGTCTCGGGGCGGACCCTGAGCCTCCTCAAATCGGGCCGGCATCCCGCCAGTTTCTACGCCAATCTCTGGCGGACCATCGCCGACGGCCGGATCTGGCAGGGCGAAATGTGCAACCGGCACAAGAGCGGCGCCCTATACCACGAACGCATGACCATCGCCCCGGTGCGGGACCACGACGGCAAGATCGCGCACTACGTGGCCATGAAAGAGAACATCACCGACCAACGGCAACTCGAGGCGCAGCTCGCCCGCTCCCAGCGGCTGGAGAGCATCGGCCTCCTTGCCAGCGGCATCGCGCACGACCTGAACAACATGCTCGCGCCGATCATGCTCGCGGTCTCCCTCATCAAGGACCGCCACCGCGACCGGGAGACTCTGGAGCTCCTCGACATGATGCAAGGGGCTGCCCAGCGCGGCGGCGGGGTCGTGCAACAAGTCCTTACCTTCGCCCGTGGGGCCGACGGCGCGCGCGTGCAAATCGACGTGCGCCCACTGGTGAAAGAGCTGGCGCAACTGGTCCGTGAGACCTTCCCCCGGCAGATCCGGGTGACCGTCGCGGTCCCCCCCTCCCCCTTGCTGGTCCAAGGGGACGTCACCCAACTGCACCAGGTGCTGCTCAACCTCGCGGTCAACGCCCGGGACGCGATGCCGGACGGCGGCACCCTGACTCTGAAGGCGGAAACGGTTGAGCTCGACGCACTGTCCGCCACCCAGGCTCCCTCCGGAAAACCGGGGAGTTACGTCAAAATCGGCATCGTCGACACCGGCTCCGGCATACCGCCGGAAGTGATGGAGCACATTTTCGAACCGTTTTTCACCACCAAGCCGCGGGGCGAGGGAACGGGCCTCGGCCTGTCCACCGTGTACGGCATCGTCCGCGGCCACGGCGGGTTCGTGACGGTGAACTCGACACCCGGGATGGGCACGGAATTCGACGTGATGCTGCCTGTCTGCACCGAGCAAAAAACTCCGGCCCAGCCGCTTTCGAGCCTCGACGCTCCGCGGATTTCCGGCGGCGGACGCCGCGTACTGGTGGTGGATGACGAGGCGCCGGTTCGTCTCGTCACCTCCAAGATGCTTAATCGACTGGGTTTCATCGCCGTCGCAGCCGAAGACGGTCAGAAGGGATTGGACCGGATCCGGGAGCAGCCGGACGGCTATTCGGTGGCCATCGTCGACCTCATGATGCCCGGCATGAATGGCTACCGGCTAATCGGTGAACTGAAGACGTTGGCACCATCGATGCCGATCATTGTCGCGTCGGGCATGATGGGCGACAAGGAGGGCGAAGGCGGCCGGGCGATGTTGCTGACCCTCGGGGTGAGGACCGTCCTGGCCAAGCCCTTTGCGGAGAAGGCCTTCATCGATGCGCTGGACGCCGAGCTGGGAGCGGCCGTCAGAACCGGGCCCGTTCGAATCCCATCCGACCGCGCACCGCGCTACGGCACCTCGTAGATTTCCACCAACGCCACGCCCGTCGTCGTGCCGGCGCCGGCCACCTGAGCCGTGTAAGAACCTGGCGGTAACGTCACAAGCACCGCGGAGTCCAACGAGCCCGGCGTGAGGGCAAAGGCGCCGACGGTACCCGAGACCGCGGTCAACTCGGCGGCGGTGGCGGGCGCCTGCCCTCCGGTGACGGTCGCGGGGGTGGACCAGTTGTCGTTCTGCGCGATCACGGTCTGGCCGCTGAAGACGGAGAGGCGCGGGTCGGCGAGCGTGCCGGCCACACCAAACGACCCGAGTTGCGGACCGATGCCGCGGATGAGCATTTTCTTCGGGCTGGTACCCTTGATGACGAAGCCGCCGATCAGCACGCCATCGCCGGCCTCCACCATGCCGCGCGTCGAGATGTTGACGAGGCGCTGGGTCTCCGCGCCGGGGCTGGGGCTGGCGTCGTAAACTTCCGCGAGGGCGATGCCCGTCTCGGTGCCGGCGGTGATCTGCATCGTGTAGGAGCCGGGACTGAGTGTCGCGAGCAGCGCGGCATCCTTCGACCCGGCGGTGAGCGCGAAGGCGCTGACGGCGGTGAACGCCGCCGCCGTGTCCGCGCCGGACCAGTCGTCGTTCTCCTGCACCACCGCGCCGGCGGCGTTGAAGATCTGCAGCTTGGGATTTACAAGCGCGCCCTCGACGCCAAACGCGGTGAGTGCGGGCCCGATGGCGCGCACGACCACGCGTTTCGGCGAGGTGCCGCCGATCACGAAGCCGGCGATCAGCGACCGCGTCGGATCGGGCGCGATCCGCACACGCGAGGAGAGGTTGACGATGCGGTCGCCCGGCACGACGACGCTGAAGCTCTGGCTGACACTGGGCGCGGCGGCAAACGTCGCGTTGCCCACCTGCGAGGCGGTGATGAGGACGGGCCCGGTCTGGCCGGTCAGCGTGGCCGTGTTGCCGGAGATCGTGACCGGACCGCTGGCCGTGAAAGTCACGGGCAGGCCGCTGCTCGCGGTGGCGGTGAGGGTGAAGGGCGCATCGCCCACAGCCTTGTCGGACACCGCGCCGAACGCGATGGTCTGTGCGGTCTGGCCCGAGGCGGCGACCACGATCGTGAAGCTGCGCGACACGGTGCTGGCCGCCGTGTCGACCGCAGAAACGGTGAAGTTATAGGTGCCCGCCGTGGTCGCCGTTCCGCTGATCGTGCCAGCCAGGGTGAGGGTGAGCCCGGACGGGAGTGCACCACCGGTGAGACCAAACGTGGTGGTCCCCGTGCCACCCGTGATCGCGAGGACCGCGCTGTAGCCCGCGGTGTTGAGGGCGGCGTTGGGGAGCGTCGTGGTCGTAAAGGCCAGCGGCAAGGTCGCCCCCACCGCAATCGACAGCGCACGTGTGACCGTGGTGGCCGTCGTGTCGGTCACCGCCACGGTGAAGTTGTAGAGGCCCGCCGTGGTCGGCGTGCCCGTGATCGTGCCGGCTGATGACAGGCTGAGACCGGGCGGGAGCGCACCGGCGGTGACGTTAAATGTGGTCGCGCCCGTGGCGCCCGTGACCGCGATGGGCTGACTGTAACCCGGGACCCCGACAATGGCGCTCGCCAGCGTTGTCGACGAGATGGCGAGTGCGCTCGGGGCCGTGACCACGATCGACAGGGCCCGGGACACGATGGTGCCGACCGAGTCGACCACCGAAACCGTGAAGTTATACGTGCCCGCCGTGGTGGCGGTCCCGCCGATCGTACCGCCGAGCGTGATCGCGAGGCCGGGAGGGAGCCCGCCAGTGAGGACGGCAAACGTCGTCGTGCCCACACCACCCGTGGCCACGACCGTCTGGCTGTAGCCGGCGGTGCCGACGACGGCGTTGGGCAGCGCGGTCGTCGCGAGCGCCAGCGGCGCCGCGGCGCCGACGACGAGTGCTGGCAGCGCACCCGCAGTGACGGCAAACGTGATCGCCCCCGTGCCGCCGGTGGCCGCGATCAACTGACTGTAGGCGGCGCTTTGCGTCCCGTTGGGCAGCCCGGTCGGATTGACCGCGATGGGAACCGACGCCGCGGTGTCAAAGGAGCCGACGGCCGTGTAGCCGATGCCGGTCGAATTGGTGGCGTAGGCCTTGAATGAATACGCCGAGCCCGCCGTGAGCCCGGTGACATTGACCGTGAACGCGCCCGTCCCGGTGCCCGAGGCGGCCGCGCTGGTCACGCCCGTGCCGCCGAACTGGGGGTTGGCGTTGGTCGCGGTGAGGGCGTAGACAACGCCGCGGCCGGTGGTCGTCGCGCCGTTCGCGGTGGTGACGTTGCCGCCGAGGGTGGCGGTCGTGGCGGCGATCGCACTCGACGTGGGCGTGGTGACGGTCGGGGGGCCGACGATGACGACCGTGAACACCTTCGTGCCAGTGGCGCTCGCGGCGTCCGTCGCGGTGACTGTGAAGGTGTAGTTGCCCGGCACGGTCGGCGAACCGCTGAGCGTGCCGCTGGCGGCGAGGGTGAGTCCGGTCGGCAACGAGCCCGCGGTGACCGTGAACGTCTTCGCCCCGGAGCCGCCGGTGGCGGAGATCACATCGAGATAGTTAGAGCCAACGATGGCCCCCACGAGCGCCGAGGTGGTGATGGTGACGGGGGCGGCCGGCACCTGCCGGACATTGAGGCCGACGTGAAAGACGCCGGAAGTAAACCCGGTCCAGCCCATCGTCGCGGACGCGGCCCCGGCCTTGGTGCTCGTACCAGTGTCGATATCGCCGAAAACGAGGTCGTTATTATTGGCTACGAGTGTCTGTCCGGCCGATATCGCGACCCCGGTACCCGCACCCGTGATTGCATCGACCACCAGGTCACCCACCGCCGATGTGACCGCCAGCGTCGCAGCCGTGCCGGACGTCGCACCGGAAACGGGCGTAGCCTGGTCCACCCCCTGCAGCGTCACGGCGGTCACATCGAAGAAGAAATTGGCGTTGTAGGACACGACGACATTCGCCGTGGTCGCCGTGCCGCTGCTCCCGAGCGGGAGGTACCAAATGCCCATGCGGGAACTGACCGCCCCTCCGGCGGGAAGCGAAACCCCCAGGGTCATCGCCGCGCCATTGAAGGACACGGTGGGCGGACTGACGCCGTTGCCCCCGCCGCCACTGGTCACGATCAGCAGACGGTTGTTACCCGCCGGGACCGTGTACGACAGCGTCTTGCTCGATTGGGAACCCAACACTTCCTTGACCGTCGCCGAGGCCCCGAGAACCGACACCTGCGCCCACGAAGCCGCCGGCCAAAGCGCGAGGAACCATAACACTACAGCCAAGCGATGGACCAAGTGACCGGACAGCGAGGCCGGCGGGGACGAACGAAGCGGGGAGATCATAGTGGGGAAGGGAACGTGGGGTGTTCGCCGCCGGGATTTCGCCAGCAAGCCGTGGCGAAGGCCGGTTGTCGAGGGTGCGCGGGCGGATGACTCACCATTCCATCTGAGCGGAGAATTTTGTCCGATGCGGCGCGCGGTGAACGGCAACTGAAAACGGACAACTCAAAACGACCCAAAGGTGCCGACCGAGCCAGTTTGATCAATGCAACCAGATTCAACGGACATCATACCCGGCTTTCCCGTGGCTTTCCCGTAACTCATTGACTATGAAAATGGCGGAGAGGGAGGGATTCGAACCCTCGGTTGCCTTTCGACAACACATGATTTCCAATGTATCCAGATTTTCACTCTCTAACACCTTCTGCGGGTACTGGTTTGAAGCGTCTTAGTCGGAGTCGAATGAGCAGAATTGTTGGGTTCAGCACTGCCAACGGAGTTCGCGGGAGGTCGTCCAAAATTGTCTCGTGACGACGAATTCGTCAACCGACGTGAATTCGTGGGACGCCGTGACGGACGAACGACCACATTACTTACTGCCCTCCTCTTTCAACCATGAAGCAAACCTGATTGTAGGAGTTGCTTTTCCGTAGAACACCCGAGCAGAAGTCACCGACTCCAAGAAATTTGGACGGACCTGTGTTTCAATAACCAAGAACGAACCATCTTGATTACGACGGTCCAAACAGATCGTGAGCGATGAGTGCATCTTGTCGGTTGCAGAGAAAAAACACATGCTCTGCCCTACGAGCATCATAACGACTTCGTCGGAACCGGTGTTGTGGGCGATGATAAATTTGGACTTACTTCCCTTGCTCGTTTTCGCTTGGACGATGCTAGGACTGCCAATCTTGTCGGGCACAGACTTTGGCTGTGGAAGCAATTTCCCGTTCTCGGCAAAGTAGGTCACCGTTCCGGACAACTCGCTGATTGTGAAAAGACTGACGGTTTCTTCGTCCTGTCCCTTCGCTACGAGGGTGAAAACACACAAAGCGGCAACAATGAGCATTCTTCCAAGTGTTTTCATGTCTTTTGGTTGGTTACATTGGAGCAAGGACGAATAAAACCTCCCGCTGGATCGGGGAGAGAGCAAGTTTCAATTCTCCCCACGCCTTCACCGCTGGACTTTCACCGTGTCCACGATTTCGGGGTCGTTGTCGGACACGAATCGATCTCCTCAGCGACCAACCAAACCCATTCTGAGCAGCTCAAATCCCGGTTGCGTAGCGAACGAATGCTGGGATTATTGGCCGCGAACATGACTCCGGAAGCAGATGAAAGTAAGCTCGATGCTCAACGAAAGTATCAGGCGATCCGCGAAAAAATCGGGAGAAAGCCATCGGCATCGGAGTTCTACCGCGAGTCCAACATTTCTCCTCGGAAACTTGAGTCCATATATGGCGGTAAGGCGTTCGGAAAACTAGTCGTTGAATGCGGCGATCAGCCCGAAGAGTTCGTCAAACCCAAGTCCGAATTACGCAAGATTCTTGAAACGTGGGGCAAACTCGCCCGTGAACTTCAGACTCCCCCTGTTGGAGCAGAGTGGAGCCAACGTCGCCTCGCTCCAACCGTTGACGGCATACGAAAAATTCACGGCATCAAGTGGCCACTCATGGCCAATGAATTTCTCCGTGAATTTGGTTCGGATGCAGAATGGCAGGATGTGGTCGCGTTGATCCCGCGAACGACGACCGATGTGGCAGTCGCGAGATCCAGGCCGGACTCGGTCCCACACTTTGTGAGTCAGTTTCTCCCTCCGATTGTGGCTGACTTGGCCGTCCTGTCTGAGTCCGAAGAGACGGCGAATGACTTTGAGAAAAAAGTCAGCCTCGTATTCCAGCTGTTGAGCTTTGAGGTCACTCCGATGGGTCAGGGGACAGGACGAAACCCGGATGCAATCGCGAAGGCCCCACAGGAACATTTCGTCCTGCTTATTGATGCGAAGGCCAGAAATGAGTCCTACGTGATGGGGACGGAAGATAGGAAATTCATCGAGTACATCCGACATCATCAGCCAACACTGGTCAGAGAGGGCTACAGGAAAATTTACTTCGTCATCGTTTCGAGCCGTTTCAGCGGACGTGATGCGTCTTCAATCACGAGGGTGAAGCAAGAAACGCAAATTCCAGTGGTTGAGATACGAGCGGATCAATTGCTCCGTCTTCTCGCGTTCAAGGTAGAGAATCCCCTTCAGTTTGATCGGTCGAAATTCGAGAAACTTTTGCTTTCCGAGGGTGAACTGGCAGACAACGCGATCACCAAGACGTTTAAGTGAGAAGGAAGCGAACTGAGTTGGTTTGATCGTTGCCGAGCGGGACGACCGTAACAACGAGTTCAATCGACTCAGGGCTGGGGAAGATGGCGGAGACGGTCTGACGAACGACACCAATCAGTGATGCTCCGGGGGCTTTATTGTGTTTTTGGTCTTCGGATCGCGAATGCCGAAGACATACCCTGCAATCCCTCCGAGGATGCCCATAGCGGCCATCATGGCACTGCTGTCCTTCAGCCCAAGCAGCGTGGCAAAGGTTGCGACGAGGACGATGCTGACTGCACGGATGTTGAATGGCCCGAAGCCGTCCTTCATTTTCCAGAAAACACCGACTAGAGCGACGAGACCAAAGACAGAGACGATCCAAGTTAGGTGCTGCTCCATACCCCGGGACTATCGCTGCACGACGGAGCCCATCAAGAGGCAAATAGCTAATTCCGACGATGAGGCTTCCTGCCGAGTTCTTGAACCGCTGAATCAGCCGGACTTACGGGTGGATACCCGTCAGTCTCCCACTTTTTCAGAATCAGTCCGACGTAGGAACTCCGAGAGAGTGTCAACGAATCGCGACGCCCCTCGATGACGGCGAGGAGCTTTTTATCCACCACGGCCGAAACTGAAGCCTTACTTTTTCCAATTTTTCCCACGATGGAAAGCTAAGGTCATCAGGCTCATGAGCACGAAAATCCTTGATTTTCCGATAGGGCTTATAAGCCTCATAAGCCTTTACAGCTCAATCAGTCATCAAAATGAACTCCGCTCCTCCTCCTACCTCATCTTCATTCAAAGCGACGCCGTCCAAATTTTGGCCGACGTTCCTATTGGCCCTTTTTCTCGGAATCTTCGGAGCTCATCGGTTTTATCTGAAGTCACCCAAGCGATTCCTGATGTTGTTTACGTTGGGGGGACTAGGATTTTGGACACTGATCGACGTGGTCACGATTCTTTTGGGGAAGCTCAAGGACGGGAGTGGACAGGTGGTCGCGAATCCAAGTCCGATTCTATCGTGGGCGATTCTCGTCATCTTCTTCGGAATGAGTCTTTCCAGCAATTCGGGTTCGAGAGTTTCGTCAGCGGGTCCGAAAGTTCCCTTTGCGGGAGAATGGGTGACGAGTTACCGTGCTTACGGAGCCACCCGAACGAACGTCCTCAAGATTGGAGGTTCCGGTGGACTCTCCGCCGACATGTACATCGCGAACGCAGGAAAAAACGTCACTTTTAACGCGAAGCTGAAGTCGAAAAAATCCGATCCAGCGTCAGGCGATGAGTCCTACGACGTATTTGTCGAGGGTTCGGGCAATTCAGGAAGTCCCGACTTTGAGATTTCTTGGAATAAATTGGCTCCTGAGAAAATCACATTTGATGCGACTGAGTATCGACGGAGCGGTGGAGCGGGGTCGAAATCGACCAACACGTCCTCCTCCGTTGTCGCGAATCTGACAGACGCCCGAGATTTCACGGAAAAATATCTCACCGGTCGCTACGGCCGAGTGATGGAAATCAGTCAGTCACGTAATGGCTCCTATCTGGGATTCCCGTCGGGAGATTCCGTCTACACCTTCTCAGCGACGGTTCTTCGGGACAACACGAGGGGAGGTCACCCGACTCGAAACGTGGTGATTGCGGTCGAGTTCGACGGGCGGGATTGGAAAGTCGCAAAGTCTCAAGTCGATTGAGAGTGGTGGAACGACACGGGGGTGACCGCAGTACACGGTCACCGAAGAACTCAATTCGTGTCGTTCATTTTCGCCGTAGGTGAGGAGTGGTGCCGGAGGCAGTCCAATCACTCCTCTTCCGTATCCGTTCCATATATACGGAATGCCCTCATGATTTTCTTCCCTGACGGTTGGACAGCCCGCATCGACACCACCGAAGAAAAA
>JAPLTR010000447.1 GCA_026398065.1 Verrucomicrobiota bacterium
GGACCTGCCGGACCCGCCGCCCGGTCCGGGCCGGCGCGCGGGGCCGGTGCGGTCCGGCCGGAAACCGCGGGAGCCGATGGGTGGCGGGGGCCGGCGCGGTCAGTGACCCGGATCTGCCCCCGGGGTCGGTTGATCGTCCAAAGGTGGGGCAGGGAGGGGGGCCTCCCTGGATGTCACCTTCCCTGGCCGGGGTGCCGTCGGTGCCCTTGGGTGGGATCCCGTGAGCCCCCGTTGGCCGTACGACCGGGCTGGACCGGGGCGAAGGTGGAGCATTATATTATACTAATGACGGCTAAAGTCCCCTCTTCCGGTGCCGATAATGGGTAGGGGGCATTGCGCCCCTTCACTTCCCGCCCATGGCCTCCTCCACCAGTCTCCAAGTCGCCGGTCTCGCCTCCAACTTCGATTGGAAGTCGTTCACTGACCAGATCATGGCCCTTGAACACGCCCCGGCCGACCGGCTGGCCGCCGAGCAGGCGACCAACACGCAGAAGTCGAACATGTTCGAGATTTTGGGCAACAAGCTGGGCTCCCTGCAAAAGGCCGTCCTGGCGCTCAAGGCGGACGGGGTTTTCGGCAAACGCAGCGCCTCCTCGACCACCTCCAGTTCGACCTGGAGCCCCTCGGTCGCGGCCAGCACCGCGCCCGGCAGCTACAAGATCGCCGTTTCCCAGCTCGCCACCTCCGCCAAGCACACCGGCGCGTCCGACGTCGGCGCCGCACTCAATCCCTCGGCGGACGATGTTTCCGGGCTTACGCTGGCCACGCTGCCGATCGGCAGTCCCGTCACGGCGGGCACCTTTACCGTCAACGGCCAAAAGGTCACGGTCGCCCTGACGGATTCGCTCTCCTCGGTGTTCTCCGCCATCAGCACCGCCACGGGCGGTGACGTCACCGCGAGCTACGACCACACCACGGACAAGATCACTTTCGAGAGCGCGACCGGCAACGTGACGCTCGGGGCGGCGAACGACACGAGCAACATCCTCCGGGCGCTCAAGCTGGCCAACAACGGCACCGACACCGTCACCAGCTCGGCCAAGCTCGGCTCGGTGAAGACCACGGCCACCCTCGCGAACGCCAATCTCGGCACCGCCTTTACCGCCACCGGCGCCAGTTCCTTCAAGATCAACGGGGTCAGCATCGCCTACGATGTGACGACGGACACCGTCACCTCGGTGCTGAAGCGCATCACAGACTCGACGGCGGGCGTCACGGCCACCTACGACGCCGCCAACGACCGGTTCGCGCTGACGAACACCGGCACGGGCGATCTCGGCATCTCAGCGAGCGACGACGCCGGCGGGCTGCTCGCCTCCCTCGGCCTGACCTCGGGCGCGACCTTCACCCGCGGCAAGAACGCGGAGTTCACCGTCGACGGCGGGCCGACGCTCTGGAGCGCGAGCAACACCCTCGACTCCGCGTCGCACGGCATCACCGGGTTGAGCGTCAAGGTGGACAGCGAGACGACCCAGACCATCCAGGTGGCGGTCGACAGCGACTCGATGCAGTCCAAGATCCAGACCTTCATCGACAAGTTCAACGACGTGCAGGACTACCTCGACACCTCGACCAAGGTGACCAGCGACGGCAAGGGCAAGGTCACCGCGGCCCTCCTCTCCAGCAACCGGGAGATCCAGGCCTGGAGCCGCTCGCTGCGTTCGCTGGCGTTCGGCACCATCGCAGGTTCGGGGTCCGTCAAGCGCATGGAGGACCTCGGCATCGATTTCACGACCGGCACCAGCAAGCTCGAGATCAAGGACGCCTCGAAGCTGACGGCGGTGCTCACCGGCAGTTCGGCCGACGTCGAGTCCTTTTTCCATACTGACTCGACCGGATTTGCCGCCAAGCTCGACACCTTTGTCACGTCCATCACCGCCCAGAACGAAGAGTCGCAGAAAAACATCACGAAGACCAATGCCAGCCTGGACGACCAGATTGCGGCGATCGAGCGCCGGCTGGCGCAGCAACGCGCGGTGATGGAATCCGCGTTCATCAACATGGAGACCGCCCAGTCGAAGCTGAAGACGCAACAGAGCGCGATCTCGTCGCTGTCGAGCAGCAGCAGCAGCAGTGGCTGACGCGCCATGATCATCCGCACTCTCGCCCGTCTCGCACCTGCTGTTTTCGCCCTGGCCTTGGTTTCCGGCTGCGGCACGCCCTCGATCCAGGACCCGGCCCGCGCCGGCCCGTTTTACAAACCGTCGAACTATCACGGCGAATCGTCGCTCGGAGGGGTGCGCCGGGTGGTGGTCCTCCCGGTCTACGGCGGCACGCTTGCCCCCCAGGAGACTGTGGCGGGCTTCGACCCGGTGTTTATCGCCGCGCTCCAGCGGCAAAACCGGTTTGAGGTTGTCCCGCTGTCGCGGGAGGAGTGCCAGCGGCGGTTTCGCGTGGCGGAGTTCTCCTCCGTGGCGGCGCTGCCCCACGATTTTCTTACCGCCCTGAAGCGTCAGACGGCCGCAGACGCCGTCCTCTTTGTGGATATCACGGTGTTCCGGGCCTACCGGCCGCTCGCCCTCGGGCTGCGCGGCAAGCTGGCGACGATCGACGGATCGCGGCTGGTCTGGACGTTTGACGACGTCTTTTCCGCTGATAATCCCGCCGTGGCCAACAGCGCGCGGCATCATAACCTTACGACGGACCGTGGAGATGTGCCGGCCGACCTCAGTCCGGCGGTGCTCCAGTCGCCCGCGCGGTTTGCCGACTACGTGGCCTCCGCGATGTTTGCCACCCTCCCGCCGGTGATCCTGCCCGCGGAGATCCCCGGTGCAAAATCGTCAAAATGATCCAGCAAACCCTAAAGTTTTCGCGCCAAAGGCCGATTACTTGCTCATTAATCAACGGCGTTCCCTGTAACACGACCATCAGCGGCAGACCGTTTCGCAACCCGAAATAGCCAATGATCTCATCAGCCTCCTCTCCCGATCGCGCCGCGCGCCCCGACCTTGTGTCGCAGGCCGGCCCGTCCTCGCCGCGTCCTTATACCCCGCGTCCTGACCAGATCTCCACCGACAGCGCCGACTACCTGCGTGGTGCGCTGCAGCGTCAGCCCGCCGTCCGCCCCGAAGTCGTCGAGCGCGCTCGCGCGATGGTCGCCGACCCGAACTATCCTTCTCCTGAGATCATCAAGCGCGTGGCCGAGCAGATCGTCGCCTCGCCTGACCTCAGCGAAGTCGACTCCTAAGCCAGACCACCATGGTCGCCAACGGCTACGCGCGGACCTACCGCGTCAACGCGGTGCTTACCGCCAGTCCCGGACAGCTGGTGCTGATGCTCTACGACGGGGCGCTCAAGGCGCTCCTTCTCGCCCAGGAGGCTTTTTCCCAGCCCGAGGACCAAAGAAACCGGATCGAGCTCATCAATACGCACCTGCTCAAGGCCCAGGCCATCCTGTCCGAACTGCAGGGCGGTCTGAATCTCGAGGCGGGCGGCGAGTTCGCGCTCACGATGCACCGGCTTTACGACTATCACAACCGCCGCCTGATCGAGGCCAACCTGCGCAAGCAGGTGGCTCCCGTGATCGAGGTCGAGCGTCTCGTCCGCGAGCTGCGCGATGCCTGGGCCGAGATGCTCAGCAAGCACGACAATTCCGCGATGGAACGCGTGCGCGGCGTCGCCTGAACATGGAAACGCCGGCACAAACCTGCGCGCGCCTGCTGGGCGCGCTCGAGGAGCTGGCCGACGCCGAGGCCGCCACGCTGCGGCATCGTGATTTTGCCGCTGTCGCCGACATTCAGGACCGGGCGGCGCCCCTGATCGAGTACCTGGCCACCCATGGTCCGGCCGTGGCCGACAACGCGCTGCGCGCGCGGGTCTGGGAATTCCTGCGCCGCCGGGCGCAAACGGGCGAGTGGCTCGATCTGCAGCTGGCCGAGGCCCGCGCGGAATTGCAGGGCATGCAGGCCAGCCAGCACCGGGTCGCGCGCATCGCGCCCGTGTACGGCAAGGCTCCGGTCCAGGTGCCGGGTCAGTTGCTGGCGGTGGGCTGATGCTGGTGCCGAGGGGCGACCGCGTGGCGGCGCTACACCTCGATGATCGCCTTCAACACCGCCGGGTTGCCCGCGATTTTATCCGGGAAGACCGCCGGAGTGTCGACGAGCGCAAAGCGATGGGTGATCCAGGGTTTCGTGTCGACGCGGCCGGCCTCCACGAGGCGGATGATGTCACGAAAGGTCTGCGGGAGAGCGTTGCGACTGCCGCAGAGCGTAAGCTCGCGGCGGTGGAAATTGGGGTCGTTGAACGTCACGTCCCCCTGAAACAGGCCGACGAACACGATGCGCCCACCCGGCGCGGCCAAATCGAAAGTGCCGGCCATCGACTTGGGACTGCCCGTCGCATCGATGACGATGGTCGGGAGGTCGCCGCCGCCGATCGCCTTGATCTGCGCGACGGCTTCTGACCCCGCTACCACGGTATGCTGCACACCGAGCTGGTCGCGGCAAAAAGCCAGGCGCGGCTCGCTCACGTCCATGACTGCGAGCGTGGCGCCGGTAACGAGGGCAAACTGGATCACGCTCAGCCCGATGGGGCCCGCGCCGATCACGAGGACGAAGTCGTCCTTGGTGGGCTCGGCACGCTCGACGGCGTGGGCCCCGATGCCGAGCGTTTCCACCAAGGCGAGCTGCTCGTAGCCGAGGGTGGCGGAGCGGTGGAGCTTGCGCGCCGGAACGGCGAAAAAGGGCCGCATGCCGCCGTCGCGATGCACGCCCAGGACGCTGAGGGAGGCGCAGCAGTTGGGCTTGCCGCGGCGGCAGGCGATGCAGTGGCCGCAGTTAAGATAGGGCTCCACGGAGCAGCGGTCGCCGGCTTTCAGCCCTTGTGGATCGCTGCCGGGATCGATCACCTCAACGCCCAGTTCGTGCCCGAGGATTCGGGGATAGCCGAAGAAGGGCTGTTTGCCCGCGAACGCGTGCAGATCGGTGCCGCAGACGCCAATCCGGTGGACCCGGACGAGCGACTCACCCGGCGCGAGGACGGGCTCGGGGCCGTCGGTGGCGACGAACTGGCCGGGTTTTTCGAGGACGATCTGGAGCATGGGTCAGGCGATGAGCGGGTCGCGGTTGGCGGGCAGGCCGCGGGTGAAGTTGTGGTTGTGAATGGGTTTGAGGATGTCCAACACCCTGGCCATCAGCTCGAAGTCGACGGGGTCTTCGAGGTAGCCGACGTTTTTGCGGATATTGTCGGGGTTCGCGCTGCCGACGAGGGTGGTCGCGATCCAAGGGTGGGCGACGCAGAACTGCACGGCGAGCTTCACGATGTCGGCGCCGACCGATTGGCAGTACTCGACGGCGCGCTTCGCCCCGGCGACCATCGCCGGCGGGGCCGGGTGCCACGAGGGCACGCCCCGCTCGGTGAGCAGGCCCATGCCGGTCGGCGAGGCGTTGATGATGCCGACCTCCTTCTGGCGCAGGTAGGGGACGAGACCGTCGAGGGCGGTGTCGTTGAGTTCGTAGCGGCAAAAAGAGAGGATGGTTTCAACCACCCCGGGCGGGGTGCGGTCGAGGACGGCCGGGAAGACCTTCAGGGGCAGCCCGGTGATGCCGATATGGCCGATCCGGCCACGCTCGCGCAGGCGGACGAGGGCGGGGAGGGTCTCGTCCACGATCTGGTTCAGATCGGCGAACTCGATGTCATGGCATTGGAGCAGGTCGATGAAATCGACGCCGAGGCGGACGCAGCTCTCGTCCAGCGAGCGGGTGACGCGGGCGGCGGAGAAATCGAACTGCCCCTCGCCGTATTGGCCGACCTTGGTGGCGAGGACGTAGCGGTCGCGGGGGATACCCTTGAGGGCGCGGCCGAGGACGGTCTCGGCCTTGGTGGCCCCGTAGTAGGGTGAGACGTCGAGGAAGTTCATCCCCAGGTCGAGGGCGGTGTGGACCGTGCGGATCGCCTCGGCGTCGTCCGTGGCGCGGAAGACGCCCCCGAGCGAGGAGGCGCCGAAGCTGAGGACGGAAACCTGGAGGCCGGTGCGGCCGAGCGGGCGGTAGTGCATGGGGAGGCGGGAGGGTAGGCGATGGGGGGCGGGGCGGGAATGGCGGTATTTGGGCGAAGCATGGCGATTCTTGGCGCGGGCTTGGCGGGCCAAAAATCGTCATGCCTTGGCCAAGGGTGACCATTCGCGGATGCGTCGCCATGCGATAACATCCGTGGGCATGAAAACCCCTTCACCCCTGGTGCTCGCGTTCGTCCTGTTCGGCAGCGGAATGCCCGGTGGCCGGGCCGCCGCCGCCGAAGCCTTCGAGGCTTCGCGGGAATCGTTTCAGCGATACGAGTGTCCCGAATGGTTTCGCGACGCGAAGTTCGGCATCTGGGCCCATTGGGGACCGCAGTGCGTGCCGGAGGATGGCGACTGGTATGCCCGCCGACTGTACCTGAGCGCCAAGCCGAAGGTGCGCGGCGGCATCCCGGAGTTTGAGCCGGGCTCGGCCCCGGACCGGGGCAACAAGCTGCACGTCGAGCGCTACGGGCATCCGTCGAAGTTCGGCTACAAGGACATCATCCCCCTCTGGAAGGCGGAGAAGTGGAATCCGGACAAGCTCATGGACCTCTACGCGAAGGCGGGGGCAAAGTACTTTGTGAGCATGGCGGTGCACCACGACAATTTCGACTTGTGGGACTCGAAGTATCAGCCGCGGTGGAACGCCGTGCAGACGGGACCGAAGCGCGACGTCGTGGGCGACTGGCAGAAGGCGGCGCAGCGGCGCGGCCTTAAGTTCGGCGTGTCCGAGCACCTCGCCGCGAGCTTCACGTGGTTTCAGGCCAACAAGGGCGCGGACATCTCCGGCCCGCTGGCCGGCGTGCCCTACGATGGCAACGATCCACAGAACCAGGACCTGTATCACCCGCCGACCGCGCCCGACGATCGCGAGTGGCTGACGAAGAATCCCGTGTTTCACGAGACGTGGTACCGGCGCATCCAGGACCTCGTCGACCGCTACCACCCGGAACTGCTCTACTCGGACAGCCAGCTGCCCTTCGGCAACGTCGGCGAGCGGCTCGTCGCGCACTACTACAATGGCAACAGGGCCTTCAACGGCGGCCGGCTGACCGCCGTGTACACCTGCAAGGAGACGCCGAAGCCCACCGGGTGGGTGCGCGACATCGAGCGAGGGGTGATGGAGGCGGCGAGTCCCGAGCCGTGGCAGACCGACACCAGCATCGGCGACTGGTACTACCGCAAGGGCGAGAAGTACAAGAGTGCGACCCAGATCATCCAGATGCTGGTCGATATCGTGAGCAAGAACGGCACCCTCCTCATCAACGTCGTGCAAAAAGCCGACGGCGAGATCACGCCGGAGGCGCAGGGTGCCCTCGAGCAGATGGCCGCGTGGATGGCCATCAACGGCGAATCGATCTATGCGACGCGCCCCTGGCAGGTTTATGGCGAGGGGCCGGCGGTGGAGGAGAAGCCCGAGGCCGGGCGCTTCGGCGGAGCGAAGGATGTCCGCAGCAAACCCTATGTTGCCCAGGACCTGCGGTTCACCCGCAGCAAGGACGGCAAAACCGTCTATGCGATCGCTCTGGCGTGGCCGTCGGGCCCGCTCACGGTCAAATCCGCGCGCGTCGCGAAGGCGTCCCCCCACGCCGAAGTGCGTCTGCTGGGTCATCCCACGCCCCTGAAGTACCGCGTGAACGAGGCCGGCGCGCTGGTCGTGGACTTCCCGGCGAAGGCACCGTGCGACCACGCCTATGCGCTGAAACTCACGGGCTTTGAATTCGCGGCCG
>JAPLTR010000571.1 GCA_026398065.1 Verrucomicrobiota bacterium
GTGGCGCTTGAGCGCCGACTCGAGGACGCTGAAGGCCTCGGACTGGATGCTCGACGGCGCGGCTCCGGGGCGGGTGTGGCCGGCGGCGCGCTCGACCTCGACGGCGGGGTCGTTGATGACCTTGCGCAACTGCTCGATGAACTTGGTCATGTCCTCGTCGGGGAGGGAGCGCACGTCGAGGGTGGCCTCGACCTCGGAGGGGATCACGTTCACGCGGTAGCCACCGCTGATCATGTTGGGCGAAATCGAGGTGCGGAGGACGGAGTAGAAGCGTGGCTCCTTTTCGGCGAAGTATTCCTGGGCGGCGCCGTTCTCGTCGCCCTTGAGAATGGCCCGGTAGCGGGCGGCCTCCTCCGGCGGGCTGATGGTAGCGAGACGCTCGAAGAAGGCGCGCGTCGTCTCGTTGAGGCGCATCTGCGTCTGCCAGTCGGCGATGTTGGCGATGGCGCGGGAGAGGTGGACCACGGCGTTGGAGCGCAGCGGGACGGAGCCGTGGCCGGCGACGCCGCGGGCGACGAGGCGGAGGCGGTTGGGGATCTTTTCGGTGGTCTGCACGCTGGCGTACTGGACCTTGCCGCCCTTGCGCGACACGCCGCCGCCCTCGGCGAAACAGAACTCGGCGTCGATCTCGGCGAAGTGCTCCTTCACCATGAACTCGATGCCGTACTGCACGGCGCCCTCCTCGCCGGCCTCGGCGAGGAAGATCACGTCGCGGTCGAGCGGGACCTGGGTGCGCTTGAGCAGGAGGATCGTCATGAGCGAGGCGGTGACGTTGTCCTTGTCGTCGATCGTGCCGCGGCCGTAGATGTAGCCGCCCTCGCGGTCCGCGGAGAAGGGGCCGTGTTTCCACTTCTTCGGGTCCACGTTGACCGTGTCGGTGTGGCCCATGATGAGAAGCGGCTTCTTGGCGCCGCTGCCGCGGATGCGGGCGACGAGGTTCGGGCGCTTCGGGTCGGTCGCGAAGGTCTTGGTCTCGATGCCCTCGGCCTCGAGGACCTTCTTGAGGTATTCAACGACGGGATACTCGCCGCCGGGCGGGTCGCTGGTGTCCATGCGCACCATCGCCTGGAAATGTTTCAGGGTCTCGACATCGACGGCCTTCCAGTCGATGGCGGCCGCGGGCGGCTCGGCGGCACGCAGGAGGGAAAAGAGTGACAGCGCGAGGAGGCAAGGGAGAGGGCGGAAGCGCATGGGAGTGGGACGAGGAGTGTTTTTTTGGGGGGGATAAAAGCAGATTGCGCGCCGCCGTCCGCACACGTGCGGCGTCCGCCAGACGGACGTCCGACAAGGGATCAGGCCGACCCTACGGGGCGGGCACGAAGACGGCGCTCACGGGGAAGGGGACGGCAACGGGCGCGCCGGCGGGCGTGAGGCGACCGGTCTTCGCGTCAACGCGGAAGACGGCGACGGTGCCGGAGTCCTGGTTTTCGGCGAGGAGCCAGGCGCCGGTGGGGTCGAGGGCGAAGTGGCGCGGGGTCTTGCCGAGCGTGGACTGGGTCTCGACGTAGGTGAGTTTGCCGGAGGCGGCGTCGATCGCGTAGACGACGATGGTGTTGTCACCGCGATTGGCGCCGTAGAGGAACTTGCCGTTGGGGTGAGCATGGACCTCGGCGGTGCTGGTGCCTTTGGGCACGGCAGCGACGCCGGGAGGGAGCGTGGAGATATTCTGGAGGTCCGTGAACGTGCCGCGGGCGGCGTCGTAGCGGAAAACGGACATCGTGCAGAGCATCTCGTTGATCACATAGGCGAACTTCCCGCCCGGGTGAAACGCGAGGTGGCGCGGGCCGGAGCCGGGCGGGACGGGGGCGAACGCGGGGTCGTTGGGCGTTAGCTTCGCACTGTCGGCGTCTAGGCGGTCGATCTGGACCTTGACGAGGCCGAGGTCGGGGGAGAACCCGAAGCGGTTGTCGGGCGAGACCTCGATAGCGTGGGCGTGCGGGCCCTTCTGGCGGGCGGGATTCACACTGGAGCCGGTGTGCTGGACGACGGACCCGACGGCGCCGAGACGGCCGTCTGTCTGGAGGGCGATGGCGCAGACGCTGCCGGCGCCGTAGTTGGCGACGAGGACGCATTTCCCGGCGTGGTCCACGGTGAGGTGCGCGGGACCGCCCCCACCGACGGACTGCGTGTTAAGCAGCGTGAGCGCGCCGGTGGCGGCGTCGATCGCGTAGGCGCTGACGCCGCGGCCGGGGGTCTTCACCGGGTCGCTGCTTTCGTCGATGGCGTAGAGAAATTTGCCGTTGGGGTGGAGGGCGACGAAGGACGGGTCCTTGGTCTCGGCGGCGAGTTCGGCGGGGGAGAGTTTGCCGGTGGCGACGTCGAGGCGGGCGCGGTAGATGCCCTTGCTCGGGGCCTTGGTGTAGGTGCCGAAGAAGACGAAGTATTCCTTCGGCGCCGCGAGTGCGCCGGTGGCGGTCGTGAGGAGGGCGGCGAGCATCAGGGAAAGGGTGGGGCGGAGGTGCATGGGGAGCGACGGAAGGAGCGAGGGGTGAAAAGGAGTTACCAGCTGAGTTCGAGGATGCGGCCGGGGTTCATCGGGCGGTTGGCGACCTTGCCGACGGGGCGGGTGTACTCGAGGATGTAGAGTTTCCGGCCGATCTTCAGGAAGTCGATCGGGCGGGCGAGCGGCGCGAGGAAGGTGTCCATGCGCGCCTCGTAGACGCCGGCGGCGTTGCGCTTGAGGTCGACGGCGAGGAGGTCGTAGCCGTAGCTCTCGTCCTTGAGGAAATTGCCGAAGCGACCGATGAGGAACTTGCCCCGCAGCGGGGCGGGCCAGTCGGCGTTGCAGAACAGCATGCCGGCGGGCGACGAGTGGGCGTCGAAGGTGGCGATGGGCTTCGTCTCCGAGCCGCCGGCGGCGGGGCCGAAGTTGCGGATCGCGGGGGTGAAGGTCAGGCCGGGCGGGGCCGCGGGGGTGTAGGGGTAGACCTTCTCGTGCTGGTCGTGGTCGGCGAACTGGTAGGGAAAGCCGTAGTGCTTGCCGCGCTCGACGAAGTCCAGCTCCTCGGGCAGGTGGGCGTCGGGGCCGTTGCTGACGCTGAAGAGCTCGCCGCGGTCGTTCCACGCAAACGTCCAAGCGTTGCGGATACCGCGGGCGAAGACCTCGAGGCGGGGGACGTCGGCGTTGGGGTCTGGCGCCAGATCGCGGCGGTGGTGTCGGTCTCGCCGCCCTTCCAGTAGATGGACTCGTGTTTGAAGATGCCGCCGT
>JAPLTR010000460.1 GCA_026398065.1 Verrucomicrobiota bacterium
GGAGGTTTGGCGGCGAGTTCTTCTATAATAGTAGTAGTGGCGCGAAGCGGGGGAGGGCCGGGTCCGGGGAGGGGGCGGGGCCGGGAAGGTCTCAGGTGCAGGGGTCGGCGGGTGGGCGGCGCGGTGGTCGCAGGTTGGATGAGGTCGGATCTGGTTGGATTTACTTGGATTTGGTGGGATCCGCTTGGAATTTACGCCGAGCCCGCGACATGCCGCGCGGCAACCAAGTGGGAGCGGGGCCGTGTGGCGATCTGGCGGCAACGAGATCGGTGGTGACGGGCGGTGTCGGCCAAGTCCCGGTGTGCCGGGCCTCGCCCGCGCCTCGGCGGTACCTTGATCCACCTTGATCTGGTCGGATTTACTCGGATTTGGTCGGATGTGGTCGGATTCACCCTGAGTCCGACACGGTCGGCAGGCGGTCGCGCGCGGTTGGAGCTGACACCCGAGGCGGTGGTGGTTGCGTGCGTCGGTTTCGCGGGAACGAAGGTTTCGCGGATTCGAGGGGGCCGGACGGCTTCGGTTTGATGAAGTCGGATGAGGTCGGATGATGCCGGAGGAGGTCGGATTTGGTCGGATTTACTCGGATGAGGTTGGATTGGCTGGATGGAGCCGAAGACGTCGGAGGGATGGCGATGGGGTGGTTTGCCTAGGAATGCGGGCGCGGAGGTGAGCGGAGTGTTCGATGGGCCGGTTGATGGACCCTGAAGGGATGGGTCGGTGCGGCGGTCGCCGATTGACCGAAGAGCGGAGGTTGGAGGCGGCGGAGCGTGGGCGGCGTGAGCCGTTGCGGTGGGAAGGGTCGGATGGGGTGGACGCGTTTGGTGAAACCGCTCGCGTCGGACCACGCCCGCATGGCGCGGCTGCGCCGCCCGGAGGGGTGGCTTGAGCACAAGGAGTCCATGAGCACGGCGGATTCTCAGCGATCGGTTTGGGACATTGGGTTCGTGGTCGGGCTTTGTGTGATCTACGTGCTGAGCCGGCTGCTTCCGTCGCTGGGGGCGGTCTGGGCCTTGGCGGGGGTTGGCGTGCTGGTCGGCTTTGTGATCGTCGAGCGACGTCGCGGGGTGCGCCGTTTCGAAGAAGTCGGAATCCGCACGGACAATTTGCGGGCGGCGTCCGCGCTCGCGCTGCGGGTGCTCGGGCCGCTGCTGGCGGCGTCGGTGATTTTCGCGCTCCTCCGGGGTGTGTCGCAGCCGGCGCACTTTGCGGTGGCGCTGTTCGCTTACCCGGTCTGGGGCTTCGTGCAGCAGGTGATTTTTCAAGGCATCGTGCTCGAAGCGTTCCGGCGGCTGAACTGGGGCTATTGGGGGATTTTGGCCACGAATGGTCTTTTCGTGGCGGTGCACTACCCCTCGCGCTTTCTGATGATTTTCACCGCGGTCGGCGGACCGGTGTTCTCCTGGATTTATCTGAAGCGCCCGAATGTCCTGCCGCTGGCCGTTTTCCACGGGATCTTCGGGGCGATGCTCTACTATGTGTTTCGCGACAAGGACGTGGTCGCGGGGTTTGTGGGCTGATTAAGCCGGTTCGTTGGTCGCGGTGGTTGTCGGTGTACTGCTCTTGGTGGCCGTCCGTCCGCGGAACAGCGGCGGAGACGGGCGTTCGCGCGAGAACGAACGCGACCGAGACTGATCGGGGCGCGGTCCACTCGCTTACGCTCGCGGCGACCCGCGGGACGCGCCTTTGGCAAAGGACTGTTGGGAGACAGCTCTCCTGCCGCTCACTTCCCCATCGCGCCCGCGGGCTCGACGGCGCCGCCGAAACTCTCCGGCACGGGCTTCGGAGTCACGTACTTCGTGAAACGCTCCATGTAGAGATAGAAGACCGGGGTGATGTAGAGGGTCAGGATCTGGGAAACCATCAGGCCGCCAACGACGGCGAGGCCGAGGGAGCGGCGGGATTCGGCGCCGGCGCCGAGGCCGAGGGCGATGGGCAGCGTGCCGGCGAGGGCGGCGAGGGTCGTCATCATGATCGGGCGGAAGCGCACGATGCAGGCGTCGTAGATCGCCTCGGCGGCCTCGCGGCCCTTCTTCCGCTCCTCCAGCGCGAAATCGATCATCATGATCGCGTTCTTCTTCACGATGCCGATCAGCATGATCATGCCGACGTAGCCGTAGATGTTCAGCTCCTCTTTGAAGAGCATCAGCGTGAGCAGGGCGCCGAAACTCGCGGAGGGCAGGCCCGAGAGGATGGTGATCGGGTGGATGAAGTTTTCGTAGAGGATGCCGAGTACGATGTAGATCACGAGGACGGCGACGATCAGGAGGAGGCCGAGGCCGTTGAGGGAGTTGGTGAACGCCGCGGCCGCGCCCTGGTAGGCGGTGCTGATCGTGCTGGGCAGATGCGCGCGGGCGAGGGTCTCGATCTCGGCGGTGACGTCGCTCAGCGAGACGCCGGGCTTGAGGTTGAACGAGATCGTGACGGCGGGGAGCTGGCCGAGGTGCGTGACGGTGAGCGGGCCGACGGTGCGGCGGAGGCGCACGACGGATTCGAGAGGCACGAGCTTGCCGGTCACGCTGCGGACGTAGAGGAGGGAGAGGGCGGCGGGGTCCTGCTGGTACTGGGGCTCGACCTCGAGGATGACGAAATACTGGTTGGTCGGGCTGTAGATGGTGGACACCTGCCGGGTGCCGAAGGCGTTGAAGAGCGTGTCCTCGATCTGCTGGGCGGTGACGCCGAGGGTGGAGGCCTTGTCGCGGTCGATGTCGATCACGAGCTGCGGGCTGGTGACCTGGAGGTCGGAGGTCACATCGGTGACGCCGGCGACGTTGTC
>JAPLTR010000335.1:0-20482 GCA_026398065.1 Verrucomicrobiota bacterium
TTCACGCCGAGTTCGTGCAGCATGGCAATGGCCTCGGCGGTGGATTCCTTGATCGGGTCAGCGACCGACAGCAATCCAGCCACCTTTCCATCTACCGCGGCGAACAGCACCGTCTTGCCGTCAGCTTGGAGGGTGTTGGCCCGTTCTTGCAGAGCGGCATCCACCGCGACGCCTTCGGCTTCGAGGAACTTTAGTTTTCCAACAAGAATTGTTTTCGCGTCCACCGTTCCGGCTACTCCGCCCGCCGTGACCGACCGGAAGGCGGCGACATCCCGCAGCCCGACTTTCTTTTCCTCGGCACCGCGGACAATGGCTGCGGCGAGCGGATGCTCGGACGAGCGTTCGAGGGAAGCTGCCATTTGCAGCAAGGTGGTTTCATCGAAACCCGCAGTCGGCAACACGTCCGTGAGACGCGGTTTTCCTTCAGTGAGCGTGCCGGTCTTGTCCACGACAAGGTAGGTGACTTTGCCGAGATGTTCGAGCGCCTCGGCGTTCTTCACGAGCACACCGACCTGCGCGCCGCGTCCGACGCCGACCATGATCGCCATCGGAGTGGCGAGGCCCAGAGCACAGGGGCACGCGATGATGAGCACCGCCACTGCGTTGACGATGGCGTAGGCAAGGCGCGGCTCAGGGCCGAAGAAAAACCAGACAAGAAACGTAATCACTGCGACCGCCGCGACGGTCGGGACAAAAATGCCGGATACTTTGTCCACCAGCCCCTGAATCGGAGCGCGGCTGCGCTGCGCGTCGGCGACCATCTGCACAATGCGGGAGAGCAACGAGTCGGCCCCCACCTTGTCGGCTTTGAGAATGAACCCGCCGGTGCCATTGACCGTGCCACCGGTCACGCGGTCGCCGGCCTTTTTCTCCACGGGCAGCGATTCGCCAGTGAGCATGGATTCATCGACCGACGACGAACCTTCCTCGATGAGGCCGTCCACCGGGATCTTCCCGCCTGGACGCACGCGCAGCCGGTCGCCGGCTTGAACTTCGGACAACGCGACCTCGGCGTCACCAGCGTCAGTGACGCGGATGGCGGTCGGCGGAGCGAGGTTCAACAGCGCCTTGATGGCGCTGGAGGTGCGAGCCCTAGCCCGGAGTTCCAGCACCTGACCGAGCAACACGAGCACGACAATGACGGCGGCGGCTTCGAAATAAACGTCCACCATGCCGCCGTGCATCCGCATCGCCGGCGGGAATGCGCCAGGCAGGAAAAATGCGACGGCGCTGTAAATCCACGCGGAGCCCACGCCGAGCGCGATCAACGTGAACATATTCCAATGCGCGTTGCGGAACGACCGCGCTCCCCGCACGAAGAACGGCCATCCGGCCCACCAGACCACCGGCGTGGAAAGAAGAAATTGAATCCACCGACTGACCGTCCCGTTGGAGACGTGGGCAAACGCCGGCACGAGATGCGCCATCGCGAGCACGAAGACCGGCAACGCAAGGGCACCACCGATCCACAAGCGTCGCGTCATGTCGCGCAGCTCGGAGTTTTCCTCTTCGGTATCGCTTGCGCTCGCGACCTTGGGTTCGAGCGCCATGCCGCAGATGGGGCACGCACCGGGGTGATCCTGCTCAATCTGCGGGTGCATCGGGCAGGTGTAGATCGTCTTGCCCGCTGCGGGGGCGACCCACGCATGGTTCCGCTCCAACGCCATGCCGCATTTCGGGCAATCGCCCGGCTTATCGCTCACCACTCCCTCGCACATCGGGCAAAAATATTTCGCGCCGGCCGGCGGCTTCACCGCTTCATGCGCGTGATCGTGCTCTTCATGGCTGCCGGAAGCGGAGGGCGGGTGGTTATGGTGGTTCATGTGATTGCTGACGGAGCTACGTCGAAACTCTTACACTTTCTCGCGGTGTTGCGACTGCGGGCCGCGACCGGTCTCGACGGCAGCCGTGCTGGTTGCTGGATCATTTTTTGAGCAATTTACCGATAACGACGACAAGCAGGACGACCACGATGGTGCCGATTACGGTCCAGCCCCACATCCCTCCGCTGCCCCATCCGCTCATCCATCCGTCCGCGTGATTCATGTTATTCATGTGATATGATTTTCATTTTCGTTTCGTTTGTTTTCGTTGCAGCGAACGGGCTGTTCGCAAATTCACTGATCGAGCGCGTGCGGTGCCGGTTCCCATCGAGGTTCGACCTCAATGGTGTTTGTAGAATCCGACGCCTTTGATGTCGTTCCACGAATTCGTTTGATGGCAGAGGAAGCATTGGCTGACTTCGGCTTTTTCCATTTTCGCCACGGTCATCGAAACCATCTTGAAGTGCATCATGTAGTGGCTGGGGGGTGCTTGATGGCATTGAGCACAGGACTGTGAAACGGGCGATGGATGCCGGAATTCCGGGATTGTCCACTTCGTCGTTGCGTGGCATTGCGCGCAGTCGTCGCCGAGCAAGCCGACGTGCCGGTCTTTGGTCTGATGACACGTCGCGCAATTGAGCAGGGCCTCTTCGCGTTGCACTTGCGGCGTGGCCGAAGGCGGAGCGCGACTCGCGCCTTTCACGAGCCAGGTGGCGAAGTCGTCGCGTGTTTTATCCGGCTGGTGCGGCTCGTGCCGCATTTGGCGCAGGCCGATTTGTGCGAGGGCGACATGATCCATCTTGGTCGTGCCCGGCACTCGGCCCTGGTGTTCGAGATGGCAGGCGGTGCAGGAGGCGATGTCGGCGTGGAACGCGCTCGGCTGGCGTTGGAGGAGCGCCGTATTGCCCGCATGGCAGACGATGCAATTCTTCGCCTCGACGCCCTTCACCGCCGTGTGACACGCGGCGCAGTTGTTTTCCAGAAACGCGTGCGGCTGCGACAACTCACCCGGACGCACCGCACGCTGAACCGTGACTTGCGCGCGCGGGAAGTGCAGGACGGAGAGCGTCGCAGCGGCGACCCCGGCGATGAGAAGCGCCATCGAGAGGACGAGCTTGGTCATGGGAGCCACCTCAGTCCGAAGTAGATTCCGGATGCAATGTGCGCGGCGAGCAGCGCATAGAATGCGACCGACACGACGATGTGGATTGTAAGCGTGCCCGAAAACCAGCGCTTCAGCAGCTCATGCGTCCGAATCGAATACTCCAAATCCGCCACGCCTTCCGCCAAGATTGTGACTTGTCCGGCAGAATTATCAGGAGCAGGAGAAAGCCCCAGCGAGGCCAGACCGGTGAGCAACGACGGCTCCGTCGGAGGACTTTTCTTGCCGACGGCAGCTTGCTCCACAACTCCCCAGGCGTGATCGAGGTCGCCCCTCGCGGTCTGCAAAAGCAGAAGCTTTTCCTTCATGTCGAGATTTACGAACGGCGTCAGGTAGCGCAGGACGATCCCGCTCACGACGACGAGCAGCATCGTCGCTGTGAGCGCGATGCCGAGGGGGCTGACATACTTGTGCCCCGTGTGGATCAGCGCGAGCAGCGCTCCCACGATGCCCGTGTAGATGTGAATCGACAGCCACGTCTGCAACGAGACGTAAGGAGCGATGCGCTCCTTAAGGAAGGGGATGCGCTTCACAAAGACGTAACCCAGCGGGACGAGCATCAGCCCCGCCCCCGAGATTCCGAATACCGCTCCCATGCCACTGCCGGCAAAACGCGGTGAGATGTGCAACAGGAAACCGAGCCACGCGAAAACCAGCACGACAAAGACGCTGACGATGATGAAGCGTTCGCGATTTTTCATCGCTACGCCTCCACGGTCACTTCGGTTTTCGGCTTCGCCTGACAGGCCAGGATGATGCCGTTGGCTTTATCGTCATCATCGAGAGCGTCCTGCACCTCTTGATCCACCTCCCCGGCGGTCATCTTTACTTTGCACACACCGCAGGTGCCGACGCGGCACGAGTTCTCGATGCCGATGCCTAGTTCTTCGGAGAGTTCGAGAATGGTCTGACCGTCGTGGATTTTCGCCGTCTTGTTGTTCTGGGAGAAGGTTACCGTCGGGCCGGTCGCGGTGGCACTCGGCTTGGCTGTGGTGCCGGCGGGAGCGATGGCGGGCTTGGTCGCGCCGAAGAGTTCCATCTTCACCTGCTCCGGCGGCACACCCAGCTCGATGAGCAATGCCTTGGTCGCATCCATCATTGTCGCCGGCCCGCAAATGTGAACCCGGCGCTTCGTCAGCTCAGGCACCGTCTTGGCAAGAAACTCCTTGGTGATGCGTCCGCGCGGGCCCTTCCAGTCGGTCCCTTCGGCTTTCGTCATCGTGACCGCGACGTGCAGCTTCGGATTGCTGCGTTCGAGCGCGGCCATTTCCTTCCCCAAGATGTAATCGGCCGGCGTGCGGCAGGTATAAATGAAGAAGATGTCTCCCGGCCAGGAGCGATCCGTGAGATAGCGACAAATGCTTACCATCGGCGTGACTCCCACGCCGGCGGAGATGAGGACGATGTTCTCCGCCTCGGTTCCATCGAACGTGAATTTTCCGACCGGGCCTCCCGCTTCGATCAAATCGCCCACCTTGAGCAGATCCACGACGTGACGGGAGACCGCGCCGCGCGGCTCGCGTTTGATGGTAAGATCGAGGTATTCGCGCTGCGTCGGCGAGGAGGAGATCGAGTAAGAGCGGTTCATCCGCGCGCCGCCGATCCCGAACGCGACATTGAGGAACTGGCCGGGGACAAAGGTGAACGGCATCAAGCCATCGCCGGACGACGGCAGGAGCCGGAATGTTTTCACGCCCGGCGTTTCAGCGACGACGCTTCCAACGCGCAGATATCCTCGCCAGTTTTTAGTCACAGGCGGCGCTGAGTTTTGGACAGTTAGAGCGCTCATATCGCTGTTACCACAATGATGCGTTTCATGGTGCTGGCGGAGGCGCATCGGCCACGGGCTTGTCGGCAGGAGCGGCAGGTTTGTCAGCGGTTGGCGGCTTGTCACCGGCAAGCGGCGGTGCCGATCCCGGCGGGGGTGACCCCTTGTCGGGCTCGATCCGCCCGAAGAGGGCGGCCGCTCGGCGCATCTTGAAAAAATACATCGCGAGCATCGCGAACGCGAAGGCGACGAGCAACGCCATGGTGAAGAGATGCAATGGCGAGATACCACGGATGCCGTGTAAGTCTTCGCTCACGGCGGGAGCAACGAGCCTCATTTCCTGCTTGAACCACGCTAGCGCAACTGCGCGTGGTGCGCGGCCTTCAGCCAGCGCGCGGCGCGCGGCCACGCCGCTCTCAAGCTGCGCAAGGCCTTCGCGCAAACGGGTCGTCGCTTCGTGCATCGCGGCATAGTTTCCGGACTGTGTGCCGGCGTTGAGTGTGTCGAGCGCCTGCCCCATCAGCATCGCTCCCGTGTGCATTCGCTCCGCCGCCTGCCGTTCAACCTCCTGTCGTTTTTCCGGCGTTAGTTCCGGCAACGCCATAAGTGAGGGATACAGCTCCTTCGGCGGCGGCTTGCCCATGTTCTTCATCATCTCGCCCATCTGTTCCATCATCCCGCCCGTGGGCGGTTGGCTGCCACCGACCGCGGGCATCGCGCCCATCGCTGATGCTGCGCCGGGAGCGGCGGGCATTGCCCCAGCTCCCCCAGGCGCGGGGTGATGGCTTGCGTGCTCATCGGGCGACTGCGCGCACAACAGGCCCGATGCAGCGAGAAGCCCGACTAGCACGCCGAGCACAGGGGAAACACAAACGAGGCTCCGCCTGTTGAGTTGTTGAAGCGTTGATTTCATAGTCGTTTTTGGCCACGCCCGATTTTGCGCGACGACTTCCGAATTGTCTGAGCATCCATCAATTCGATTTTCCGTTTCTTGCCATGGGGCAGCAGCCAGACCGGATCGTGGCAGTCACAGATACCTGTCGTCAGTTCCTCGGCCTCGGGCGGACCCCAGGTGCCGGGTTCGTAAATATGCACGGGAGTCACCGCTCCCAAGATGGGTTGAACGACCGCCCACGAGGCCTCGACGCCATCCTGACCGGCGAAAAGCGTGCCATCACCGGCCATGGCGTCGCCCAAGAGCCGCTCGTAGGCTCCCATTTCAACTCCGTGCGGATGGTTGACCACCTGGAGTTCCGTGGCATCGCCGATCAATTCCTCGCCGGGACGTTTCACCCGCGCGCCGATGGCAATCGTCACGTCCGGGCTCAGTCGGAAGCGCACATAGTTCGCCTGGCCTGGGCACAGTTTTCCGAGCGCGGGCGGTTTGAGCATGACCAGCACCTCGGTCATCGTCGTCGGGAGGCGCTTGCCCGTCCGGATGAAGAACGGCACGCCTTTCCAGCGCGGAGAGTCGATGCGGAGCCGGGCGGCGGCGAAGGTTTCAACCTTCGAGTCGCGAGCGACGCCGTCCTCCCGGCGGTAGCCGCGGAACTGCCCGCGCACGATGTCGCCGCGGCCCAGCGGCCTGATTTTCCTGAACACTTTCACTTGCTCGGCACGGATCGACTCTTGGTTCGTCCCGGTCGGCGGCTCCATTGCGAGGAATCCCACGACTTGAAGCAGGTGATTCTGGATCACGTCGCGGATAGCGCCAGACTCCTCGTAGAAACCGCCGCGGCCCTCGACACCGAATTTTTCGGCCATCGTGATCTGCACGCTTTCGACGTAGTCGCGGTTCCAGAACGGTTCGAGGAACGTGTTGGCGAAGCGGAAGACCAGAATGTTCTGCACCGATTCCTTTCCGAGGTAGTGGTCGATGCGGAAGACGCACGACTCGTCGAAGACCCGGTGGAGCGTCGCGCTGAGCGACCGCGCGGACGGGAGGTCACGGCCGAAAGGCTTTTCGATGACGACCCGCGCGCCGCGGGCGCAGCCCGACTGGCCGAGTCCCCCTATCACTCCCGCGAACACACTGGGAGGAATGGCGAGAAAGTGCAGCGGGTGCTTCGCCTTGCCGAGTTCCTTGCGGAGCGCGCCGTGGGTGGCCGGGGCGGCGTAGTCGCCACTGATGTAGCGGAGCCGCCTTTGGAATTTCGCAAAGATCGCCGCGTCGAAGCCATCCTGGTGCTTGACGCTCGCGAACGCACGGGCTCGGAATTGCTTGAGCGTCCAATCCGACCGCGCGACCCCGATCACCGGCATCTTGAGATGTCCCCACCGCTCCATCGCGTAGAGCGCGGGGAATATTTTCTTGAAGACCAGATCGCCGGTGGCACCGAAAACGACGAGAGCGTCGGAGTGAGGAAGTTTCATGGATTGGTCCGGCGTTGTTTGCCATCGGCCGTGGTCCACAGACGAAATCCTCCAGCGAAGGAATTCGTCTCGTTGCTGGCGCGGCAACCCAGAGGCAGTTGCTTGAGTTTGTGGACGTTTCCTCCGCCGATCACTACGTCGCTGGGTTCAAGTGCGGCGGACAGGCGCTTCACGACATCCACGACATGGCGCCGCCATTTTTTCTTGCCGTGCTTCTTCAGCCCGCGAATTCCCACGTAGTCCTCAAAGGTCGATTTCTTGTAAGGCAGGTGGGCGAGTTCCATCGGCACGACGAGGCCGTCCACAACCATCGCGGAGCCGAGGCCGGTCCCCAAACCGAGGAAGAGCATCCGGCCGCGCTTGTAGCCACCCAAGGCTTGCATAGCCGCATCATTGATCATCTTGACGGGACGCCTGAACGCGGCGGCGAAATCAAATCCGACCCAGCCCGTTCCAAGATTGTGCGGCTCCAAAACCGGGCGGCCGTGGACGACGACTCCCGGATACCCAATCGAAATCACGTCATACTCCCAAACCCCTGCCAGTTTCTTGACGGCTGAGACCATCCGCCTCGCCGTCAGCGTCGGTCCGGAGGGAAGCTCTCGATGGATTTTCTCTCCGGCAGCAAGAATTTTGACGTGCGTTCCACCAATATCGATCACGAGAATTTTCATAGTTAGATTCTTTGAATTCAGGGGACCGGCTTGAGGTTCGCTGCGATCTCCACTTCAAAATCTTTTCCATTCCACCCTTCTTGCCGCAGAAACTCGAAGCGGATGCGGGCGCCGGCGGTGAGCTTGTCCGATGGCAAATCACCGAACCAGCAACCGAAACCCGTATCGCGCGTTTCGATGTCATTTGCGGTCGTCCATCCATCACCGCTCCAATGAATCGTCGCCGCATTTTCGGTGATGATGCGGAGGGTTTTCCCTTGAGCGATCCGTGGCGGCTGGTGAGCGAGCGTCCACATCTCAATCCTGCTGCCCGTCCCCGCCTTAGCGTAGCGCTGATGGACCGGCTCAATGCGGTCGAAACAAACCCCGTCCTTATGACTGCGCACCAGGGTTACATACTCCGCGTGCGCCCAACACAATGGCATGGCCGAGCCGGTTGGGCCACCGCGCTTCATTTTGCCGTCTGGCAAATCGTCGTCGTCCCAGAGCTGTTCCGGCAACATGCCGCCGGCGTTGGAGAATTTTTCCATCGCGGCGATGAACGGCAAAGGATCGCGTCCGGCCGCCAGCTCGTAGTGGCCACGTTCGCCCGTCAGAATTGGCCAGCAGCGACCTTCCCCCGTTCCATCGAAGGCGCTGCCGTCGGGCTTCTCACCGTAGCCATCGTGATTGTATCGCCGCCAGCCCGGCCCTTGAGGCAGATCGCGTTTGAGCACTTGATCAATCACCGCGAGAGAATCGACAATGAGCGGATCATCTGCCGCCCGCACCCCCAACCGGACAAGATGGAGAAAATCGCCGCCCACGATGTTCCGCGCCGGATGTTTGCCGCCACCATTGGCGACATAAAACTCCGCGCTATCCGGATCGGGCGAAACCACGGGTTGTTTCGGATCGGCGGGCGTGATGCGGACGTAGTGCCGCGGCTTTACCTTCAGGAGTTCGCCGCGATGGGTGACCATCCATTCTTCCACGTGGGCCGAAAGCCAGTCCGCGTAATCCAACAGAAATTCCGCCGCAAGTTGGTCGTTTCGGCCGCGCGCAAATTCCGCGGCGCACACAAGGGACGCGATGACCGTTGCCAGCGTCGAGGGCGAGTAACCGGAGGCTTCCTCCCAACGTTCCTGCGCTGTCACCGGGCCGTGCAGGATCAAATAGCGCGCGGCCCGAGTGACCAGTGTCCATGGATCGAATTGCCGGAGCGCGTCCGTCTGCTGCAATCGCCAGGCGAGGAGAATCGGCACCGCCACTTCATCGAGTTGGATTCCCGTCCAGTAAGCCTCGCCGCTGATCGAACTGTTCTGCGGCATACTGCCATCGGCCGCCTGGACACACGCCAGCCAGATCAGCGCACGTAGTGGCGACTCCGTGTGCCCGCATGCCAGCAGCGCGGTGGCAGTTTGCACCATGTCGCGCGTCCACACCAGATGATACCCGCCGCGATCACTGTCGTCCTTCGTATCGCCCCACGGAATGCTCAGTGACGCCACGAATGCGCCTTGAAACGTCTTGTCTTCATGCGCCAGGAGCAGGCACTGGCTTAAACGCAACATCGAGCCGCCGTCGCTGGTGTGCGCGCTCAGATCGACCTTGGCACGAGTGCGCTGCCACTGGCCGACATATTTCTCGCGTTGGTCGGCGAAAGGAGTGGCGAGCGCTTGCAGGAGGTGGGTGCAAGCGCTGTGCGGGGTGCGCCCGAAGCCGACCCCCAAAGTGAACTCCATGTCGTCCGACAAATCGATCTCCCCCATCAAAGCGATGTTGCCGTTCACCGCCTCGTCGAATTCCCAATCCATCTTGAAATTGCCCATCAAGTCCTGCCAGCCATCGCTGAATCCGACGTAGCCGACGGAGCGTCGCGTGAAGTCCGGCGCGCAACCGAAGGACAGGTCGATGTCTTCGCGTTGTGCCTCGATGAGCTTCCGTCCACCCACGCCGCACAACCAGGCTGAGTTATTTTTGCCTGTGCCCTTCATGTGCGGCGCGAGCAACGCGTAGAGCCGGAGCTTGCCGCGCAGCTTTGGGTCCATGATTTCCAGCCGCGTGTGCATCAACAACACCGACGAGTGCGGGTCCACGACGATCTCTTTGACGAGGCGATAGCGGCCCTCGGGGTCGGAGTTGGTGAGCCGGTAGAGCAATGCGTTTTGCTCCGGGTATTCAGTCTGGTGGAGCAGATCCCGCTTTTCCTCGTGGCAGAACGTCTCGCCATCGGTGATGAGAAACTGAAGGTCGCGGGTATTCGGCGTATCTACGTGGGGAAAATAAATCTCGTTAATGATCCCGTGGCTGAGCGTGAACCAGACACACGACGCGCTGTGATACGCCGTGCCGACGCCGTCCTTGGCGCTGGATGTCCAGCGTGGCTCGATTCCAGGCGCTCCGAAGGCGGTAGATTTGTCACTCAGAGGATTCACTTGGCTGCCTCATGGCTTTGACTCGATTCTGCGGTCATCCTCTGGTCGCCGGCACGCATTGAGAAGTCTCCGTAGCGGGCCGCAAAAGCGACGCCGCTCCCGGCCATCAGAACGTTCATCGAAAGCGTCTGGGCGAGCAAAGTGCTCTTCACCACGCGCCAGTAACTGCCATCGACGCTCGGCATCATGCAGAGCGCCTGAAATACGAACAGCCCGACGGCGAAGCCGGCGAGATATTCAACAATGACTTCCAGGCTCATTGGGAGCCCCAGCCAGATCGTGACGACCGTGGCGAAGAGAATGCCCGTGGCGTCGCCGGCCACACAGTGGATGGTCGATTCGACGGTTTGCTTCCAGAGCGGCGGCTCAAGCGCTTCCTCTGCGGATGTGCGATGCAGGAACCAGTAGGCGCAAAGCGCGAATACACCGGTGTAAAGTGTGATCAACACCCAGCCCCACCTCATCGTCTTCGTCGCCACCGAATTTTCCATCGGCTCGAGCCGGGCCTTGAATTGATCGTGGGCGACATAGGCGGCCGCGAGCGCGGCGAGGGCGAACCAAACCCACAACACGACGTCGATATAAGGATTCCCGCTGGAATGGGTTTCTTTCATCGCGCTCCGTTCAGCATCTGCGGCTCCCGGCTCATGTTGCTGTGCGGGTCAGACGCTGACAGGAGCGTAACCTTGGTGACGAAAGGCCGGCCGAAAAACGGCTGATGGTAGATCACTTCCACCTTGGCGCCGGGCTCAAGAATCCCGGCGTCCACCACCTGCACGTTTGCCACGAATATCGTCCGACTAATCCAAACGAAACTGAGCGGCGCCCCTGTATCGGTGTGCACGATCTCGGCTTCCCGTGTCGGCTCATTCGTCTTCTGAACGATGCCGGAAATGAGACGCCCCCTCGGCGCTCGTGCCGCAGCCGGCGTGGGAATGCTCACGACCGCGGCAAGGGCCAACGCGAAAAGAAAGCGGTGTGTCGTCACGGGATTTTGGCGCGTCGTTTCAGTGGGCGATACGCAAGGCAATCAAGGCGTATGCCCGGCTGCGCTGAACCCGGGCCGTGCCTCCGACGGCGTCTGGCGTAGAGGTCATGGCTTCTCCATTTCCCGGCTCACGGGTGTTGATGGCAGCCCGCCGCGGATGGCCCCCGTGCGGCTGTGGCACGCGCGCACTGGGGTCGTTTCGGCGTCTTCCATGTTCAGCTCACTTCCAGCACGCGGTTCATCGTGCCGAAGTCATTCGGCACGCACTTGGGACAGCCGCTATATCTGCGCTCGCAGCCGGGTTCGCAGCACCACTGGCCATCAATCACGAATTTGTATTCGTGGTGGCCGCGCGGGAGCGGCAGCGAGACGGCCCACTTTCCGTTCGGCAGGTGATTGTGCAGGGGCGTAGCATCCGGTTTCCAGTCGTTAAAAGTGCCGGCGACGAATACCGACTTCGCGTCCGGCGCTAGGCAGGAGAATTCGACTGTTTTTGCATGGGACTTTTTCATATTTTTTCGATGTGTGTGTTGTTCGCTAACATTCCTTGAGTCCCGTCGGCTGCTGTTGAGTCGGGTCGGGATCAACGGGCTAATTTCGTATTCGTTAAGGGTTCATTCCGCCGGGGCCGCCTCGCTGCATTCCCGGACCATGGCCCTGCATTTCGGACCACATCGGGCCGTGGCTTTTTCCCGCCTGCCAACCGTGGTTCCATTCAAAATTCTGGCGTCCAGTTGCGGCGCCAGAGTGGCTTAACCACCCGTGACGAACCGTGCCGCCGCGCATCCATTCCGCGCGGCCGTAAAAACGGCTGCAATAGCCGGCCGGATCGCTGGCCAACGGATGCGGGTCCAATTGAATTTGTTTTTCATCCGCTCCGATTGTCAGCGATCTGGCTTCGATGGGGCGGGCGGATTTCAGATCATTGTCCCACGTCTGAACCATGACCTCGCCGGTATCGGCGTTGGCCAGCACTTCCGCGCTGGTCTTGCCGTCGTTCAACGCCACTACGTCGCCGCCATTCGGGCCGGCCTTCGCGGTCCCGGAACAGGATTGAACGAACAACATTCCCACCGCCAGCGCGACTGCGGCGGCAATGCTCATCCCTGTCTTTAGAAAGACGCTTCGTTCCGCTGCGCTGGCGCCGGCATCCGGCGAGTGACTGGATAATTTAATGCTCATTTTTTTCGTCGCCCCGTTGTCCACTCACATGTCCTTCATTGCACCGGCCGGCATCGCGGCAGCGGGTGCAGGCGGGGCGAAGCCCGTGAGACTTTTACGCTGCTCGTCGGTGAGGAGTTTACTCGCGTCGCCCACGGCGCGGATGAATGAGAGGCGCGCATCGCCGGTCAGCTTTCCGATGGCCGTGATCTTTCCCTGAACCGCCGTGGCGTCCGGCTGGTCGGCCGCGGTGAGCGTCCACAGTTCCTGCTCGGCCTGTTCCACTGCACGATCCGCCGTGCTTTTCGCGAGCGCCGCCTGTTCCTTCGCTTTGTTGAGCCCAGCTTGCTGCTGAGTCGTGAGCGCGATGTGTTGCGGGTGATCGAGAAAAAAGCCGGTCGCGCCGATGTGATAAAGGTGCGATGAGCCAGGGAAGCCCGGCAGCGCGGATTGAGTCATGGAACCAGAGCTTCCGCCCATGCCCATCATGTCCATGCCCATCATCCCCATGCCGCCACCACTGGCACTCATGCCCGCGGCCGGCGCGGGCGGCGTCACGCCGCCGCCCATCTTCATCATGTCCATTCCCATGCCGCCGCCGCTGGGCATCGCGCCTCCGGCGGGCATCTGTGCGCTGCCGCCCCCCATGGACATCATTTTGTCCATCATTCCCATCATCTGACTCATCATCCCCATCATCCCACCCGCGGGTGCGGCGGCGCTCATGCCTGCCATCGGTGGAGCCGGCGGCGCGCCTGGACTCATGCCCGGCATCGGAGCACCGGATTTCATTTTATCCATCCCCATGCTCATCGCTGGAGCTGCGGGCATGGCTGCGCCAGCCATTCCGGGCATGGGCGCATTTGCGGAGGCGCCGGCCATCGGCGGCGCACTTGCCGCGAGGCTTACTTCGAGTTGTGCGACTTTCGCCTGAAGTTGAGCGATCTGCTGTGAAAGCGTGGGATCACCTTTCACCGGATCGGGCGGCATCGCACCAGATGCGACATGGGCCGCGTGCGCGGGGTCGGGCGGCGCCTGAGCCGAAAGTGTTTTCGGTCCGACGCTCACGAAGATGGCAACGGCGAGCAGTCCGGCTCCGGCCAGACGGGTGATGCGGGTGGGCATTTGAGTTTTCATGGAGCCGCTGCCGGGTTTGGTCGCGGAGCAGAACATGGCGTCGTCGCCGCACTTCGAGCAGACATGCTTCACTTCGGCGTCCTTGCCTTCGCCTTTGCCGGTGGCGACGACTTCGACTGTGCCGCCACAGCCGTGGCACATGGATTTTTCACCGATGGTCATCATTTTGACGTGCGCATTGTCGTTGGTTACAGTCTGAACCATGACGTCTTTGCACTTGCTGCACGTCATGGACATGGAGTCGCCGGGCTTCAGCGCTTCCGCCTGCGCCTGAGTCGTGATGTGCTGCATATGCACCTGATGTTGAGCATCGGTCATCGGCTCCGCTGCGGTGGCCGCGCCGGGCAACCACACGGCGAACGCCAAGGCGGACGCGAATGCCGAGCTGAGGATGATTTTCCCGAGGGTGATGGATTTCGTTTTCATAGCTGTGTGCTGCCTTCTTCGTGCTGAGTTTTTTGGTGCGAACGGTGTGTTCGCAAATTCACTGGATTCTCCAGTAGGGTCACGGAACCGAGAATCTCTCAGATAGATCGGCGGCCGGCAGGGGCCGTCGCGCAGACACGGCGCGACGGTGTTGGAATTGGCGGAGGAGCAAGCGTCGCGACGGATTTACTTCTTTTCCGCCATGACGACGCTGCAAGTCACGGCACCGTCGCCGCATTTGCTGCAGTTGTGCTGCATGGTGTCCGTGGTCTTGCCTCTGACCACCGTGATTTCGCCCTGGCACTCATCACACGTGTGCTTGGAGCCAATGGTGGACCATTCCTCACTACCCTTGCTCGGCGGCCCGACGTGTTTGGAAGTTCGGATCAAGGCCGTTTTGCAGGTCTTGCATTGCATCATCACCATGTCATCGGGACCGACTTTCTTGGCCTCCGAGAAGGTGGTGACGGGTTTGGTGCGGTTCCAGTATTCGGGACCGGGGCCGGCGTAGATGAGTGAAGCGAGCGCGCCGAGGGCGGCGGTCGCGAAGATGAAACGGACTGTGTTGGATTTTGTTTTCATGATTTCTGATTGTTGACGTTGTGAGGTGACTAAGGAGGTCGACGAGTCTGGTTCCGTGAGTCGGAAACGCCTGGGCGGTTACATTTTCGCCACGACCTTGGCGATGAAAGCGCACTCCTCGCCCTTCTCATTCACGTAAATAACTTGAGAGTATGACGGGGGATCATTACGTTTTTCCTTCCGGACGACTTTGGTCGTCTTCTTGCACGACGGGCAGGTGACGATGTCGCCTTCCTTGCAGAATCCCATGGCGTGATCGTGTGACTCGACCGCGATTTCCGAGACGGTTTTGCAGACACTGCAAACGTAAGCGACCTTGTCGCCCGCTTTCAGTTGAGCGAACTGCGCCTCGGCGCGGATGGTTTCCAGATTCCCAGCCAATTTGGCGACGAACGCACACTCCTCGCCCTTCTCATTCACGTAGATTACTTCGCTGTATGAGGGAGGGTCATTCCGTTTTTCTTTCCGAACTACCTTGCTGGATTTCTGGCAAGAAGGGCACACGACCGTAGCGCCGTCCTTACAGAGTTCCATCGCGTGCTCATGCGACGTGATCGGAACCTCGGAAACGTTTTTGCAGATGTAGCAGACGTAAGCGACCTTCTCGCCGGCCTTCAATTGGTCGAACTGCGCTTTTTTGGTGATGCTTTCCCAGTATTGTGGGCCGGGACCAGCGTAGGCGAATGAAGCGAACGCACCGAGGACGGCGGTCGCGAAGATGAGGCGGATGGTGGTGGATATAGATTTCATGTTTTTGTGAGCTGAAAAATACCTGCTTGGTCTCGGTCACGGATCATGGTGGCCTCGACACTCACTTATACGCCCGGTGGAGCATTCTCCCCCCGCGCGGATTTTGCGTTAAGCTGTGCAATAATTGTTCTTTTGAGTGAGCGCGAGGACGAGCCTCGTGAGTGAACGTTTTGTTTTCATGGGATGCTGCGTTGTTTTCTTGGCGGTGATTCGGAGTGCTTAGAACCAAGTCCGCAGGCCGAACACCACGGACGTGGCTGAAATGTCTTCGCCGGTGCGACGCACCAAATCGGCGGTGTTTCCCAGCGCGCGGCGCCATGTCACGCCGACGTAGGGCGAGAATTGCCGCCGGAAGTCGTAGCGCAGGCGCAAGCCGACCTCGATGTCGTTGAGCCCGGTGCCGACGTTCCGCCGCGTGTCTTTTTGAAACGCGGCGTTCAAATCGATCCGCGGCTGGATCACCCAGCGCTGCGTGATCAGTTGGTCGTAGCTCGCCGTGACGCGCGACGAGACTTTTCCCTTTTCGCTCACGAACAGCACCGGCTCGACCTCGAACCAATAGGGCGCGAGCCCTTCGAGGCCGACGACGAAGTAACCCGTGGTATCGCGCTTCCGTCCGCTATATTGCCGGTCGATCCGAATGCCGGTTTGAAAATCCCAAAACGGACTGAACAGCCGGCTGTAGAGCGCCTGAAGTTCGATTTCGCCAGCCTTGGCGCCTTTCGTTTCCTGCTCGCCGTCGGCCTTCCACCAAAGCCGCTGGTAGTCTCCGCCGATCCAGCCCTCCGCATCGACTACGGCGGCATCGGGTGCATCGCCACTGCGAAACTCCGCTTTTTGGAAAAACGTGAAGGTGTTGATTGCCTGATCGTGAACTGCGGGCTCCCAACCGGGCGGCAGGGTTTTGCCAAGACCCGAGGCGTGACCCGAATGCTCGGAGTCAGCGGCAAGCGCGGAGACGGAGGAAGCGAGAAGGAACGCGATTGTGCCGGAGAATGAAACGAAAGTTTTCATGTTCATGCCGATTGTTCTCAGACGACGCTGAACACGCGGAACATCCCCGCATCCATGTGATAGGCCAGGTGGCAGTGAAACGCCCAGTCGCCGCGTGCGTCCGCCGTGACGAGCACTGAGATCTTTTCACCGGGCTTCACGGTCACGGTATGCTTCAATGGCAGAACGCCGTCCGTGCCGTTCTCGAGTTCCATGAACATCCCGTGCAGGTGCAGCGGGTGCTCCATCATGGTGTGATTGATGAACGTGATCCGCACGCGCTCGCCGAAGCGCAGCGCGACCGGCTCGGACTCGGAAAGCTTCTTGCCGTCAAAACCCCAGATAAAACGTTCCATGTTACCCGTCACGTTCATGACGATCTCGCGCTCGGGCGGCGGCATCGACCGCCCGTCGAGCGCCACGAGATCGCGGTAAACCAGCACGCGCCGACCGTCGTCGCCGAGCCCGGTGCCCGGTTCGTGCGCGCGGCTTACCGGCGACATCGCCATCATGCTGTTGCCGGGACCAAATTGGTTTTTCATTCCGGCCACGCTCCCGCCGGACATTCCTGCCATGCCCGCGTGCTCACCGGCGCCTGACTTCGGGGCGGCCATTGAGGGTGCCATGCCTGGCGTAATCGACGGGGCCGCGGGGGCCATACCACTCGCGCTGTGATTCATGCCAGCCATGCCGCCCGGTGGAGGGGACGCCGGTTTGTTGCCCGTCATGGCCGCGTGTTCGGCCGCGCTCATTCCAGCCATGTCCGTCTTGCCCGTCTCGCCTTTGCCCATGTCCATTTTTCCCATGGCGGGTTCACCCGGTTTCATTTCAGCCATGCCCATGTCGGCCATGGTGCGCAGCGGGCGTTTTCTGCGCTCGGGGATTTGCGCCGTCATGCCTTCGCGCGGCGCGAGCGTGCCGAGCGCATAGCCGCTGCGGTCGGTCGTCTCGGCGAACAGCGAGTAGGCGCGATCCTCCGTGGGCTCGACGAGCACGTCGTAAGTTTCAGCCGCGCCCATGCGGAATTCCTCCACCTCGACCGGCTTCACGTGCTGGCCGTCGGCTTGGACGATAGTCATTTTCAGACCGGGAATGCGAACGTCGAAATGCGTCGTCGCGGCGGAATTGATGATGCGCAACCGCACGCGCTCGCCGGGATTGAAGACTCCCATCCACGGCGTCGCGGCCGGCCGGCCGTTGAGTAGGTAGTTAAAATACGTTCCGGTGAGATCCGCGATGTCGCTCGGGTCCATCCGCATTTTGCCCCATTCCTTGCGCCCGGCCCATGTGCGTTTGAAGCCTTGAGCGGACACGTCGTCGAAGAAATCGCCGAGCGTGCGCTGCTGGAGATTGCTGAAATTACTCTGCTTTTTCAGCTTCGCGAGGAGCCGCATGGGATCGGAGAACGTCCAATCCGAAAGCATCACCACATATTCGCGGGAGTAAGTGAACGGCTCGGGTTCGGCAGGATCGATGACGAGCGGGCCGTAAAGCCCGAGCTGTTCCTGCATCCCGGAGTGGCTGTGATACCAATAAGTGCCGTATTGCTTGAGCGGAAAACGATAGACGAACGTCTCGCCGGGCTCGATGCCCTTGAACGTCACGCCCGGCACGCCGTCCATTTCGTTCGGCAACAGGATGCCATGCCAGTGAATCGACGAGCGTTCCTTCAATCGATTGGTGACACGCAGCTCGATCTCCTGGCCTTGGCGAAAGCGGAGCAACGGTGCGGGCAACGAGCCGTTGACGGTGACGGCCTGACCAACGTGGTCGCCGATACGGAAGTCCATTTTGTCGATCAATAGATCGACTACGGCCGTGCCGGTCGGAGTCGAACCAGCCGGCGACATGGCCGGCATCGCGGACGCAGAGTGACCGGCGTGCGGGGCCTGTGCATAGGCCGGTGCAAACTTGGATAGCCCCGCCCACAAGCCGGCTGCGGCGGCAGCTCGCAGGAATTCGCGGCGCGAGGCGTTGGGCGCACCAGCGAGAATGGAGGGAGATTGGGAGCGAAGCATTGGATTCGTTTGTGGGCAGGTAGGCACCGAGCACAGAATCCGTTGCGCGCTGAACCATGCCGGTATCAACGCCGACCGAGTGCGCGCACTCGGGTTCATTACACCTCTGATAAAGATTCGTTGGGTGAACACCCCATAACCGGACAGAGCCGCGTCAGCCCGAAATTGGTTTGAAGCTGTCGCCGCAGCAAAGCCCGGTTGGTCGGGTTCGCCCGCGAGAGATGACTATGAGACAGCGATGCCCCGAATACCGCCGGGGAAAAGCGGCGCGGACGCTTACGCCTTTTCCCCAACACAGAAGCATTCGAGGCACTTTTCTCGACTGCACGCGCCGCAGAAAAGTTCGAGACGCTGCCGCAAAGACCTCCGCGCACGGTGCAGCGCGACCTCCAGTGTGCCGACCTTGATCTTCAATTCGCGACTCACCGCTGTCTTCGACTCGCCGTTCAGATCGATCCGTTGAATCAGTTTGGCATAGCGCGGGTTCAATCCCGGCAACAGGCCGCTGAAGCACGCGCAGACCACCCGGTTCCAGTCTTTCGGCGGCGCGGCGAAATCTTCCCCGGCAGCCTGCATTTCTGTCCAAAGGCGATCCGTGCGCCGTTGTTCGGAGGATTTCTGGCGGTAGTGGTCACTGATCGCATTGCGCAGAATGCGGTAGAACCACGGCACCGCCTTCTCCCCGCGACACAATTGCGCTTCGTGGCGAAGAGCTTTAAGCAGGCTCTGCTGCAACAAATCCTCGGCCTCCGTTTCGCTGCCGGTGCGGGCGGTGAGGAATCGTTGAAAGCGGGCGCGTTCGGACACGATGGCGTCGATGACCTCGCTGGACGGAGGCAATTTCGATTTGACGCGGGGGGAGTCCACGTCCCTTGAACGTAACAGCGGAGCGAATCCCTCATGAAATCGTTCCCTCTTGAGCAGCGCGTGCGGGAACGCCCGGAACTGGCAGGAACTCCAAAACGCTAGCGGGCTGAGTCGTGATCCATTCTCGGCGCCATGCGCTCAACCTCTTATTTCCATCATGAGCTGATTCAGAGGCGTTCCACCACGATACCCGGTTGTTTCTCTTTCGCCGGACCCTGCTCGTAGGCGAACACCGTCCCGCGATTTCCGGGCAAACTGACCACGACGGCGAAACGCGCATCCGCAGCACGCTTGGTGGGTTCTCCCTTGCCCGCCCCCGTGGCCGACACGAGGTCGTTACCTTGCTGCCAGAGCACGAACATCTCAGGCCCGCGCGCGACAGCGACCGGTTGCTTGCCGTTCCCGAGCAATACCTCTGCACCGCCGGCACGAGCGAAAAACACTTCCCCAGCGCGTTGCCAGACGCTGCCAAAATTTCCGTCGCCGACCGCAACAATCTTTCCGCCGTCCATGGGGCAGCCGCTTAGCTTCCACGTGCCTTCGCCGATTTTCTTCGCGGCAGCGAACTGCTTCGCGCCGTGCGCACGAGTGGTTATCCACATGTCGCGCGAACCTTCGATCGAGTTCCGCCACATGACGGCGAGATTGCCCTGCGCATCGAAGAGCGCGGTCGGATGACAGCACTCGCAGATCGATGTGTCAGGTGACCGATAAATCGGTTCGTTCTTTCCCCAAGTGCGGCCGGCATCGGTCGATTCTGCCCCGAACATTTCCGTCTTCCCATTGCGGAGATCGAGCCAAGTCACGAACGTGCGCCCATCCGGCCCCGCAGCAAGATCGTGCAAACCTTCGCGCGCGCTCGTCGGGACGTCGTTGATCGTTACCGGCTCCAACCATGTGCGACCGCCATCGGTCGAGTGAAACGCGATTAACTCCGTAGTGATAGCAGTGACGGTCACACGATCACCGTGGGCCACAATTCGCGGCCCGCGGCGCATACCGAGCATCAGGGTCGGCGCGCTCGCGACTTTCACGGCAGGCGCGAAGGACTTTCCGCCGTCGTCGGAACACGCAACGTAGATGTCCTTCGCCTGGCCGTAAGCCAGCCACACGCGACCGTCAGTGCCCACTGCGAGCTGCGGCTGGGCGGCATTGGGGATTTCCGTGCGCGACGCCGGCAATTCGGCGGCGGCTGCTCCGCAGGTGAAAGCGATAGCTGCCGCGAAGCATCGGGACCAGAGGGGAAAGAGAGAGTGCATGTCGGTGAGCGGGTTTTATCGAAACAAAGGGCGAAGGGTCACGCATGGGCGAGCATTGGCGCGCGGAAGGCTCCTACCGGTCCA
>JAPLTR010000335.1:20540-21593 GCA_026398065.1 Verrucomicrobiota bacterium
GCTGTCCATCGCGAGTGAAACTGAGCAGGAGTTGCGGCTGCCGGCCGTCGCGCAACAGCACGATGCGGGGAAATCCGCCGGCGCGGGCCGTTGTCGTGGGCGCGATCAGGGCCGGCCGCGACAGCGCCCCGTTGGCGGAGATGGACCGCAGATAAAGGCCGCCTTCTTTTTCCTTGTCCGAGCCTTCAAGCCAGACGACGAGATGCGCGCCATCGGACAGCATCGCATTGTCCACCCGGCCGAGTGGGCGGCCGAGATCGATTGCGAGCGCGCCGACGAAGGCCGACGCGCCCGGATCGAACCGGGCGGCGTAAACGCGCGGCTGGTTGTTTGCCGCCGTGAACCATATCGCACCGGTGTGCTGACCGCTCGCGGCGAGTTGCGGGCCGTTCACCGGACACGCGGCGATTTTCCATCCGTCATTGTGCAGCGCGGCCGGCGACTCCCAGCGATCGTTGCGATACCGCGCCACCCGCATGTCGCGCACCTCCTCCGCGGTCCGGCCCCGATAGGCGAGCAGTGCGCCGTCCGGCGTCGCGAGCAGCGAAAGCTGGCAGCAATCGCACACCGAAGGATCGACCAGCACGTCGGGACTCGGGTCGCCGATGATGCGCGCGTAGAGCGCCTGGCGGTCTTTCATTCCGTCACCGTGCCGGTTGCGGCCGTCGAGCCACGCCGCGAGGACACGCCCGTTGGCGAGCGGTTGCAGCGCCACGAATTCGACGGAAACGCTGTCCGGCGTGACGGGCGCGGGCTTGCCCCACGTTTTCCCTCCGTCCGAGGAGACGCTAAATTCAGCGTGATAGCTCGCATGGTCGTGGCCACCGCCGGACGAGCCGACGAACCAGACCGCCGTGAGCCGATCTCCTTGGGCGGCCATCACAGGAAAATCCGCCCAATTGACGAACCAGTCCGCGCCGTGCGCAACCAGCCGCGCCTCGCTCCACCGCTGGGAAGCGGCGTCGAACCGCGCGCATTTCAGCGCCTGCTCTTGCTCACCGGCGGACTCGATCCATGAGAGCCACGTCACGCCCTCGGGCGAAGTCGTGAGCG
>JAPLTR010000802.1 GCA_026398065.1 Verrucomicrobiota bacterium
GCATCCCGCAGAGCCACGGCGAACATGTGCTCCTGATGTACGACATGCTGGCGCTCGCCTTCAAGACCGACTCGACCCGCGTCGCGACCTTCGCGCTCGCGCACGACGGCGACAACCGCTCGTTTGGCGAGATCGGCATCCCTGAGGGCCACCACGACCTCTCGCACCACCAGGGGAACCAGGAGCGCATCGACAAGATTTCCAAGATCGACCGGTGGTACTCCGAGCAGTTTGCCCGCTTCCTCCGCGACCTCGACGAAGCCCGGGATGTGGACGGCAATTCCGTGCTGCACAACACGCGCATCGTCTACGGCAGCGGCAACGCCGACGCCAACCGCCACTCCCACGACAACCTGCCTGTGCTCCTTGCGGGAGGCGGCGGCGGCCTCCTGCAGCCCGGCCGCTACGTGCAGCACGGCTCGAAGCCGATGAGCAACCTCTTCCTCACGCTGGCCGACCAGGCCGGGGCGACCGGTCTGGAGCGCTTCGGCGATTCCACGGCGCGGCTCACGAATGTGTGAGAAATTGGGCGGACTTCCGTCTGTCCGCGCTGGACCAACTCACACCGGCTTCGCCAGCAGCCTGGTCAGGTCCACTGTCTTCCAGGGCTGCCGGCTCAGCCCGGGAAAGATCTTCGCGGTGACCTTCGGGCCATCGACGGTGACAATGGCGTAGCCGGGCAGGTCGGCATACTCGAAGTCCTTCACGAAAGGCCGTTCGGCGTCGTAGACCGCGCGGCGGGCGGGCTCGGTTTCCGGGGAAAATTTTGGCTCCACGCGGATCTGGTCGCCGGTGTAGTCGGCGAGGCCGGAGAGCGGCGTTTGGACGCGGGTGTCGGCGGTATTGATCACACTGCTGACGGCGAGCTGGGCGAACCGTCCGCGCGGCGTCTCGCGCGCGATGGTATTGAAGCGATGGATATGTCCGCCGAGCACCAGGGCGCGCTCGTGGCCGAGGAGTTCGAGGAGTTTTTCCCGTTTGATCCGGTCCTTGTCGCCGGAGAACAGATGCCACGTGGCGCGCGCGCCGTAGGGCACGACCGGCGGATGGATCACCGCGAAGAAGTGCCCGGCGGAGCGCTGCGCCGCCGCCGCCTCGAACCACGCGAGGCTCTCGCGGTCATAGGCGTCGAAAAAGGCGAACTCGGCGTTGCCGCAGCGGACCGTGTAGCGGGCGCTGCGGATCTCCGCAGTTGCCGGCGCGAGGGCGCGCGCCTGTTCGGTGAGAAAAGGATGAAAGACTTTCGCGAACGCCGCGGGCGCGCCATCGCCGGTGATGTCGTGGTTGCCCTTGGCGAAGAGAAACGGCACGCCGAGCCTGGCATCGCGGAGGAAGGCGAGGGCCTCGGTGTTCTGCCGCACGGAGAGTTCCTCGCTGCCGCAGAGCCCCTCGACGACATCGCCGACCTGGAGCACGAAGTCCACGCGGGTCGCGGGCGTGCGGTTCAGTTCGGCAATGGTGTCGCGCAGGGTGGTGAAGAGCCGCGGCATGATCTCGGCCGTGAGCTTGGAGTAGTTCTTGATCTGGCTGAGGTCGTTGGGGTGGGTCTTGTCCAGCCACGCGAGGTCGTGGTGCTCGAGCCTGTCGTAGTGGAGGTCGCCGAGCAGCACGAAGGAGAAGGGCCGCGCGTCCGACGCGGCGCGCGTGTGCGGGGCAAGCACCAGCCCGGTCGCGGTCGCGGCGGTGCGGATGAAATGGCGGCGGGAGAGCGGGGTGTTCATGGCGTGGGGGCGATCGCTTCGGACTCGATGAAGTGCGTGCCGGGCCGGGCGGCGAGGACGGCCTCCAGCAGCGCCCGGGCGATGTGGTCGGCGGAGACCACGCGATAGCGGCGCGGGAGCAGGGGCGTGAGGGCGGCGAAAAGCCGGAGCCCCAGCGCTTCGAGCGGACGGCGTTCGGCGCGGTCGCCACCGATGAAGGAGGGGCGCACGATCGTGAGGGACGGAAACCCAAGGGCGGCGAGCGCGCGTTCCGTTTCGCCCTTGGTGCGGAGATAGAACGTACGCGAGGAGGGATCGGCGCCCACGGACGAGGTGAGGGCGTAAGCGCCGGCGCCCGAGCGCCGGGCAAGGGCGGCGACGGCGAGCGGGTAGTCGTGATCTACCTTGCGAAAGGCCGGTTGCGAACCGGCCCGCTTGATCGTGGTGCCGAGCGTGCAGATGACGCCGTCCACTCTCCACCATGGCGCGCCCTCGGGCAGCGCGTCGAAATCGACCAGCGGATTTTCTAGCTTGGCATGAGGCGGCAGCGGCCGACGCGTAGGAGCGACGAGCTGCGCGACGTCGGGATTGTCCAGCGCCTGCCGGAGGACGCTCTGACCAACGAGGCCGGTTGCGCCGACGAGGAGGAGGGTTTTCATGGCGGAGGGCTGATTCATGCAGACTGGCGAAGACAAGCGTGGCCGACGAGCACGCAGATACGGGGGGGCTTCTCCCGTGATGAGGGAAAGACGCTCAAGGGCCCTCGTAAATTTCTACTCAATTTCAGGCGCCGACGTGCCGATACGAAACACACGTCTGCTGTTAATCATTGTCCCCCATGCTCACCCAATCGTTCCGCTCCACGCTCATCACGCTGTTGCTGTTCGTCATTGCTGGAATGGTGATTGCGGCCTCGGCCTGGACGGGAGGCGGTCAGGTCAATCCCGCCAATCTGGCCGAGATTGGTCGTAGTCCCGCGGTCGGAACGCGCTGACCGCGAGCGCAGAGGACCGGCGGAGTTCAGCCGGTCCGTGGTTTGCGGCCAAGATATCGCTGCAGTCAGTCCGCTTGACTGCCGGCGAAGGCGATCAAAACGCCGGAGTGTAACAGCATGGTTACCATTTGGCTTTCGCCCAAGTGGACGGGTCCGGGGATTTGTCGGCCCGGCCGAACCCGAGATTTCGGCCCGCAACCACCATTCCGTGAGCCCCATGCCACCCGCCGATCACCCTCCCGTGAAACATCCCTGGCCGTCTTCGGCCCGCCGGATCGTCCTCGCCGCCGGATTCTTCTCCGTAGCCACCCTTGTGACCACCCTGCTGGCGAAGCCCGGGACTGCGCCCGTCCCGGCCGCAGCAGCGGCACCGCTCAACGGCGGTGCCGAGTACGTGGGCGAGGCGGTCTGCATCGCCTGTCACGCTCCGCAGAACAAGCAGTTTACGCACACCCAGCACGCAAATGTCTTCCGGTTGAACCCGAAGAACGAGAAGGAAAAGGTCAGCTGCGAGGCGTGTCACGGTCCCGGTTCCAATCATCTCAAGGACCCCATCAGTCCCTCGAACCACAGTGCGCTCGTCGGCTTCACCAAGGGCTGGGGTACGCCGGTGGCCCAGCAGACGGCGATGTGTCTCCAGTGCCATGAGGGCGGCGAGCGGATGTTCTGGGCGGGCTCGACGCATGCGACGAACGACCTGAGCTGCAGCGACTGCCACAACCCGATGGCGAAGATCTCCGCCACGGGCCTCCTCAAGAAACCGAGCATCAACGAAACGTGCTACACCTGCCACCAGCAGCAGCGCGCGGACTTTGCGAAACGCTCCCACATGCCGGTCGCCGAGGGAAAGCTGAGCTGCGTGGACTGCCACAATCCCCACGGCGCGACCTCGAAGACCCTGCTGAAGGCCGATTCCGTCAACGAACTTTGCTACAACTGTCACACCGAGAAGCGCGGCCCCTTCCTCTGGGAGCACGCCCCGGTGCGCGACAACTGCCTCACCTGCCACAACGCGCACGGTTCCAACCACGACAAGCTCCTGCAGGTCGCGCGTCCGATGCTGTGCCAGCAGTGCCACACCAATGCCGGGGGCCATCAGTCCAATCTCTACAACGCCGGCCAGCTCATCGGCGCCGGCGGCGGCGTGAGTTCCCGCGTGCTGGGCCGCTCGTGCCAGAACTGCCACTCGCAGATCCACGGCAGCAATCACCCGGCCGGAGCGCGGTTCCAACGCTGAGTCCACCCCGATCCCGTACCCCCATGAAGACGCTTTTCCGGATCGCCCTTCCCGCCGCCTCGCTGGCCGGCCTATCCCTCGTTTCCCCCGCCGTCGCCTCGCCGCTCGCCGACTCGGCGGCCGGGGTTGGCACCGTGCTTGGCAACAGCCTCAGCGCGTCCGCGCAGAACGCCCGCCCGCTCGACCCCGAGTGGGTGAAGGCCAAGCGCACGCCGACCGGCTCGATGTTCAAGCTGCCCTTCGATGTGCCGAAGGCGGCCGACATCCAGAAATCCACCTCGGGCTGGGAGTATTCCGGCCAGTTGGAATTTGGCGTGATCGGCGGCGACGCCGACGAGCGCAACGCGCAGTTCCGGATGTATCAGGATCCGGGTGAGGGCGCGTACGTGAACAACTTCAGCCTCCAGTTGAAGAAGCCCGAGGGCGGCTACTACGTCGATGTCACCGGCGGCGGCGCTGGCCGGCACGACCAGTACTACGGGCTCCAGTTTGGCCGCTACAACGACTGGAAGGTGAAACTGTTCTTCAGCGAGACGCCGCATATCTTCACCGACCGCTACAAAACGATTTGGAGCGGGATCGGCACCGACCAGCTCACGCTGCTCCCGGGACTCACCGCCGGTGGCACGGCCACGACGGCGACCGACAACGCCAATGTCCTCGCCACTGCGCTCAACGGCCCGCCGATCACGCTCGGCCTCACCCGCAAGCGCGCAGGCGTCCGGATCGACGCCAACCTCTCGACGACCTGGAAGGCCTACCTCGGCTACTCGCTGGAAGAGCGCAAGGGCGCCCGTCCGTTTGGCGCGGTGTGGGGCGCGGCCAACACCGGCGGCACGGCCCCGATGGAAATCCCCGAGCCGATCGACTACTCGACCCACGATCTCCTCGCGGGGCTCACGCACGTCGACGGGGTCAACGCGTTCAACCTCCGTCTGTCGGCCTCGCTGTTCCGCAACCATATCAGCACGCTCACCTTCGAGGAGCCGTATCGCATCGCACCCGGCGCCGGCGTCACGAGCGTCCCCGCGGCCGGTGCCTTCACGCAGGGCCGGATGGATCTCGCGCCCAGCAACCAGGCCTACAACGCCCGCGCCGAGTACACGCGGTCGCTGCCCAATTTCCACAAGGGCTACATCACCGCGGTCGTCTCCGCCGGGAAATGGCGCCAGGACGACACGCTCCTCCCGTACACGACCATCCCCAACCTTTCGCTGGCCAACGTCACGCTGCTGCCAGGCGGCGGCTGGGACACCACCGGCTCGCTCAGCCGCCGTTCCACCGATGCCACGATCGACACCCGCCTCGCCGACCTGACGTTTTCCGTCAACCCGACCGATGCCCTCAACCTGAAGGCCAAGGCCCGCTATCAGGAGACGAAGAACGACACCGACCCCTTCCTCGCGGTCAATCCCAACGCCGTGTACGTCGACGCCGATGCGGCGACCGCCGGCAACCAGACCCGCGGCCTCACGCTCGACGGGATCACCGGCGTCTGGGGCCGCCTCATCAACGACGGCACCGGCCAGAGCATCCTGTACGGGGCCAACGCGACCCCCGCCGGCAACATCCCGATCAAGAGCGCCGTTTACGGCAGCAAGCTCTTCCGCTTCGGGCCGACCGCCGAATACCGGCTCAGCAAGCTCACGTCGTTCAACGGCTCGGTCGAACGCGAGGTCACCTCGCGCACGGACCGGGTCCGCGACCGCACCTGGGAGGACAAGGCCAAGCTCGGCTACGTGAACCGCGGGGTGCGCGACGCCACCGTGCGGCTCTCCTACGAGTTCGACCGGCGCCGCGGCAGCGCGTATCGCGTTTCCTCCTACGACGACGACTTCAGCTCCGCCCTCGTCCCGATCCCGACGACCGCCGGCACCAACGTCGCGTCCTGGGCCGTGCGCAACAACAGCGGGCTCCGCACGCTCGACCTTGCCGACCGGGACCAGCACATCGTAAACGCCCGGCTCGACACGATGGTGCGCCCGGACCTCGATGCCGGCCTTTCCTTCCAGGCCCGCGAGGCGAAGTTCCCGGATGCCGATTACGGCCGCACCCGGCAGGGCCAGCGCTCGGCCAACCTCGACCTGAACTACCAGCCGTCGCCGCGCCAGACGATCTACGCGTTCTACTCGTATCAATTGGGCAAGTACCGCCAGGCGGCGATCGCCAACGCCAATGCCAACGTGACCATCGGCCAGACCACGCCCTTCGGCGTCGTCACGCCGGCCAACGCGATCGACTACGGCTCCGCGCCCGGCGGTCTCGTCTATCCGCTCCTGAGCACGTGGGGCGCCGACAGCACCGACCGCAACCACGTGACGGGCTTCGGCCTGAAGCAGGAGATCGGCAAGCTGAGCCTGAACATCGACTACTCGTACTCCACCGGCCGCACCCGCCTGGACTACTCCTACAATGTCGGCGGCGCCCTCAATGCCGCCCAGGCCCTCCTCGCCGGCAGCCGCATGCCCGACATGGCGACGGACGTGAACTACCTCGACGCGAGCCTGCGCATCCCGCTCACGACGCGGTTCTCCGCCCGGCTGATCTATCGCTATCAGAAGGAAGTCATCCGCGACTGGCACTACCTGAACCTCGCCGCGACCCCGGTTGTGGCCGCCAATGTCAACGCCACGCCGACGGCGGTCGTCCTCGACGGCGGCCCGCAGAGCTATCGCGTCAACTGGTTCGGCGTGATGTTCCAGGTGAAGCTCTGAGGGTTCGCCACGCGCCGCTTTGCAGGGCGTCCGTCTTGCGGACGCCGTTGTGCGAACTTCCCCAACGGCGTCTGCAAGACAGACGCCCTACAAAACGAGCCCCGCTAGCGGCGGGGCCCGACGGTTGAACCCAACGGACCGTTGCCCTTAGACGAGGCAGGCCTTGAACGCCTCCGTGAGGGCGGGGCGGTCGAGGTTCTTGCCGATGAAGACGAGGGTGTTGGTGCGCGGGTCCTTGCCCCACTCGCGGTCGAACTTGGCGTCGAAGAGCATGTGCACGCCCTGGAAGACGAGGCGCTTGTTGGTGCCCTTCACGCTGAGCACGCCCTTCATGCGGTAGATGTCGCCACCCTTGGTGCGGAGGAGTTCGCTGATCCAGTCGTTGAGCTTCTTGCCGTCGAGGTCGCCGGGCATGCTGATGCCGACGGAGGTGACGGCGTCGTTGTGGGTGTGCGCGACATGGTAGTCACGCTGCCAGCCGGGCTTCGCGACCTCGCCCATGATGTGGATGTGCAGCGGATCGTGGCCGCAGGACTCGAAGACGAGATAGAAGCCGGGCGCCGGGATCTTGAGCTGGAAATGGGCGTGTCCGTCGGTGAGGAGCAGGCGGTGGAGGGAGGCGCCGGGGACGACCGTATCGCCTTCCTTGAGACGGGATTCCCAGTCGGAAAACACGAGGACGGCGGCGTCGCGCGCGGTCGCGATGTCGGCCTCGTCGAGGGACTTCACCGGCATCACGACGATGTCGAGCTCGTTGGGGTTGCCGTGGTGGTGATGGTGGTCATGGCCCTCCTCGCTATGCGCGTGGTCATGGCCGTGGTCGTGGCCTTCGTGCGAATGGTCGTGGTCGCAGTGGCCGATCGCGAGGTCGTGTGAGCCGGCGGGGAGCGCGTAGGCGCCCGCCCACTCGAACGGGTACTCGGGCTCCATGAACTGCGGGTCGAGCTCGGTGGCGCGGGAAAGGTTGAAACCGCCCACGTCGAGCACGCGGTCCAGGGGGATGTCGCAGTTGTGCGTGCGGTGGATGCGCGCGACCGCATTGATTTTCCGGATACGCGCCTCGAGGGCGTCGAGGTCGAGGGTGGGGACGAGGTCGGTCTTGTTGAGCAGGATCACGTCGGCGAAGGCGAGCTGCTTGACGGACTCGTCGTCGGAGTCGAGGTGCTGGAGGACGTGCTTCGCGTCGACGACGGTGACGATGGCGTCGAGGCGGAAGCTGGCCTTCATCTCGTCGTCGGTGAAAAAGGTCTGGGCGACGGGCGCGGGGTTGGCGAGTCCGGTGGTCTCGATCAGGATGCCGTCGAGCTTGTCCTTGCGCTTGAGCAGGCGGCCGAGGATGCGGATGAGGTCGCCGCGGACGGAGCAGCAGATGCAGCCGTTGTTCATCTCGAAGAGCTCCTCGTCGGAGGAGATCACGAGCTGGTGGTCCACGCCGACCTCGCCGAACTCGTTCTCGATCACGGCGAGCTTCTTGCCGTGCTGTTCGGTGAGGATGCGGTTGAGGAGGGTAGTCTTGCCGGCGCCGAGGAAGCCGGTGAGGACCGTGACGGGAATGGGCGGGAGGGACATGAGCGAGGGAAAGTGAGAGGGAAAGGGGGGAGGGGCAAACAAAGCCGGCGGGCCGGGGTTTGCAACCGTGTGGGAGGGTAAGCGTCTGCTTCGCACCGGCGACGGTCGCGGCGATCTCGAGGGAAGGCGCGGCGACGCGGATGAAGTTTTCCATCTCACCGTCCAGCACATAGGCGCTGAGTTTGCCGGTGGCGGCGTCGCGCACGAGTTCGAGGTGATAGACTTCCTTGCCCAGCACGACGGGGGTGCCGCCGTGCGGGGCCTTGTGCTCGTGTTTCGCCGGCGCCGCATCGGCGGCGTGGTTGTGGCCGGCGTGCGGATCGCTCTTGGAGCAGGCGGCGAGCGCGCAGAGGAGCAGGCTGGCGAGGGCGGGGCGAAGGACGGGTTTCATGGCTGAAGGCGGTGGAGAAATCAGTTGGTCGGAGTGGCGGAAACGGGCGCACCGTCGGGGGTGAGCTCGACGATGTCGTAGCCGAAATCCTTCACGGCGGGGAGGATCTTGGCCTTGTCGCCGACGAGGAGGATGTTGATCGCCTTCGTCTGGATCCACTTCGCGGCGATGCGGTCGATCTCGGCCTTGTCGATCGTGGCGAGGATCTTGTTCTGCGTGTCCACGAAGTCGGCGGGGAGATCGTAGTCCAGGATGCGGCGGATGAAGCCGGCCTTCTGCAGCGGCGTCTCGTAGAGGAGCGCGTCGCGCTGGCCGAGGGCGCTCTTGGTGAAGGCGAGTTCTTCGGCGGTGATGCCGCCCTGCGCGTAGTGGTTCAGTTCCTTGAGCACCTCGGTGAGGGCGCCGCCGGTGGCGTCGGCCTTGATGCCGGAGCTGAACGCGAAGGTGCCCGAGTACTTGCTGGCGCTGAAGGCCGTGCGGGCGCCGTAGGTCCACGCCTTGTCCTCGCGGAGGTTGAGATTCACGCGGCTGCTGAAGGCGGCGCCGAGCGGGTAGTTCATCAACATCGCGCGGTAGTAGTCGCCGGTGGCGTCGTATTTCTGGCCGGTCACGTAGCCGACGCGGAACTCGGTCTGGGCGGCCTTGGGCACATCGACGACGTAGATGCGCGTCTTCGCGATCGCGGGGGCGGCGGGGACGGCCGGGAGCTTCACCTCGCGGACGGGGAGTTTGGCGAGGAAGCCGAGGCGGCCGACGATCTCCTGCTGGGTGATGTCGCCGACGACCACGACCTTGGCGCCGCGGGCGGTGATCGCGCGGGCGTAGTAGCCCTCGATGTCCTGGAGGGTGAGGTTCTTCACGGTCTCCTCCGTACCCGAGGAGCTGATACCGAGGATGCTCGTCGGGCCGTGGTTGAGCTTCGCAAAGACCTCCGTGGCGACGAGCGCGGGCTGGGACTTGCGGCTCTTGAACCCCTCGAGCATCTGGCGCTTGAGACGGTCGAAGGCGGCGGCGGTGAACTTCGGGCGGAGCAGGCGCTCCTCGAGGAGGGGCAGGGTCTGGTCCAGGTTCTTCTTCAGGGTCTGTACGCTGAAGTTGATGTCGTCGAAATCGCTGCCTACGGAGACGCTGCTGCCGAGGGTCTGGAGCTCGACCTGCATCTGCTCGGCGGTGCGGTTCTGGGTGTCCTCGTTCATCATGGCGGCGAACAGCGCCGCGAGGCCGGCCTTGGCGGGGTCGTCCGCCTGGAGCAGATGGCCGCCAGGGATGGACAGCGTCAGGGCGACGGTGGGGAGTTCGCGCGACTCGGCGCCGATCACCTTCGCGCCGGAGGGGAGGTCGGCGCGCCAGAAGGGCGGGACCTTGACGACGGGGTTGGGGCCGTTGCCGGGTACCTTGGTGCGGTCGAAGGTGTCGGTGGCCTTGGTGTACTTCAGGCCGGCGTAGCCGTAGTCGGGGGCGCGGTAGCCGGCGGAATCGACGGTGTAGTTGGCGGGAGCGGCGACGTTGTCCGGCGCGGCCTTGGTCACGATGCTGAGGATGACGGCGGGTTTGCCCTTGAGGTACTTTTCATAGACGCGCTGGACGTCCGCTTTGGTCACGGTGGTGTAGCGCTTGAGCTGGACCCCGATCTGGTTGGGCGTGCCGGTGAAGGTCTGCCACGCGGCGAGGGAGCTGACCTTGCCAGAGACGCTCTCGAGACTGTTGATCAGGCTCGCTTCCACGGCGCCGGTGAACTTCGCGATGTCGTCGTCGGTGACGCCGCGGGTGTCGAAGGACTTGATCGCCGCGTCGTAGAGCTGCTTGGTCTCGGCGAGGGAGACGCCCGGGGCGGGGGTGACGCTGAGCGTGAATTCGCCGGAGAGTTCGGCGGTGCTGTTGAACGCGGAGGCGTTGAGGGCCTTCTGGGGTTTGGTGAGCTGCTGGTAGAGGACGGAGTTTTTCCCCTGGCCGAGGACCTGGGCGAGACAGCGGAGGGCGGCTTCGTCAGGATGGTACGCCGGCACCGAAGGAAACGTGATCGAGAGCTGGGGGACGCGCGCGTAGTTGTCGACGAGAGTGAGGTAGCGGTCGCGGTCGAGCACCGGCGCGGGGAGCCTGGTCGGCTCCACGGCGGGGCCGCGGGGGATGGGGCCGAAGTATTTCTCGACGAGGGCGAGGACCTGCGCGGTGTCGATATCGCCGCCGAGGGTGAGCGTGGCGTTGTTGGGGCCGTACCAGCGGAGGAAAAAGTTCTTCAGGTCATCGACGGTGACGCGGTTGAGGTCCTCGACGTAGCCGATGGTGAGCCACGAATACGGGTGGCCGTAGGGATAGAGGGCCTGGGCTGTGACCTCGCGGGCGAGGCCGTAGGGGCGGTTGTCGTAGTTCTGGCCGCGCTCGTTTTTCACCGTGCCGCGCTGGACCTCGAACTTCTTCTGCGTGACGGCGTCGAGGAGGAAGCCCATGCGGTCGGCCTCGAGCCAGAGCATCTTTTCCAGCTGGTTGCTCGGGACGGTCTCGTAGTAGTTGGTTCGGTCGCGGTTGGTGGAGCCGTTGAGCGTGCCGCCGGCGGCGGTGACGATCTTGAAATGCTGGTCGTCGCCGACGTGGTCGCTGCCCTGAAACATCATGTGCTCGAAGAAGTGGGCGAAGCCGGACTTGCCGATTTCCTCGCGGGCGGAGCCGACGTGGTAGGTCACGTCCACGTGGACGACCGGGTCGCTGTGGTCCTCGTGGAGGACGACGGTGAGGCCGTTGGGGAGGACGTATTTCGAGTAGGGGATGACGATCTGGCCGGCGACGGGGTCGACCTTCTCCAGGAGTTTCGGGGCGGCGGAGGCGACGACCGGGGCAAGCAGGAGCGCGGCGATGGCGACGACGGGGCGGAGGTGCATGGCGGGCGGGGTGGCAGTGAGGCGGGGGGAACGCGGGGTCAAAGGGTGGGCACATCCTCGATGCGTTCGACGCGGATGCGGCGGATGCGCTCGGTGCTGACCTCGACGGCGGTGAGGCGGTACTCGCCGAGGGTGAGGACCTCGTCGCGCCGGGGCGGGTGGCCGAGATGGCGGGTCATCCACATCGCGACGGTCTCGCGGGGCAGCCATTCGAAGGACCAGCCGGTCTCGGCCTGGAGCTCGCGCACGGTGAACGAGCCGGCCACGACGATGGAGAAGGTGGTGCGGTCGTAGATGGGGCCGGAGCCGAGGTCGAACTCGTCGCGGATGTCGCCGACGATCTCCTCGAGGACGTCCTCGAAGTTGACGATGCCGGCGAGGCGTTTCTCGGCGTCGAGGACGACGGCGAGATGGCTGCGACCGGTGCGGAACTTCTCGATCATGATCGGCAGCTTGGTCGTCAGATCGAACTTGGTGATGGGGCGGATCAGCGGTTCGAAGGACGCGTCGGGGCCGAGGACGGAGAGCTGCCAGAGCCATTCGCGGACAAGGAGGAGGCCGCGGACCTCGTCGATGCTACCGGCGCAGACCGGAAAGCGGCTGTGGCCGCTGATCTGGGCGGTGCGCAGGTTGTCGGCGATGGGCTTGTCGACCCAGAGGGCGACGACCTGGTCGCGGGGGAGCATGATCTGCTGCGCGGTGGTCTCGCGGACGCGCAGGGACTGGACCATGAGCTTGTTGATGAGGGCGTCGCCGGGGTGAGAGTGCTTGGCGTGGCTGAAGACGTATTCGAGTTCCTCGGCGGCGAAGCCGTGTTCGCCCTCGCCGGTGGGGCCGAGGCCGGCCCACCGGAGGAAGCGGTTGGCGGTGCCGTTGAGCAGCCAGATGAACGGGAAGAAGATGTAGTAGAAAACGAGGAGCGGGGCGGCGATCCAGAGGGTGACGCCCTTGGCGCGCTGGATGGCGAGAGACTTCGGGGCGAGTTCGCCAAAGATGATATGGAGAAAGGTGATGACGGCGAACGAGACGGCGAAGGCGACGGAGCTGATCGTGGCGGGCTCGAAGATGCCCCAGCGGGCGAGGAGCGGCTCTAGGCGGTGGGCGATGAAGGGCTCGCCGACCCAGCCGAGGCCGAGGCTGGCGAGGGTGATGCCGAGCTGGGTCGCGGAGAGGGCGGCGTCGAGGTGCTCGGTGGCCTTGAGCGCAAACCGCACCCGCCAGCCGCCGGTCTTGGCGAGGGGCCGGAGCTGGCTGGAGCGGACCTTGACGAGGGCAAACTCGGCGGCGACGAAAAAGCCGTTGGCGGCGACGAGGGCGAGGACGACGAGGGTCTCCAGCGCGATGCCGAGGAAAGTGTTCATGGATCGGTCGGAGCGTAGTGGCTATGCGGTGACAGGCCAGCTTTGGATTTTCGCGCCGGCCGGGTGGCGCGCGATGAAAGGGGCGGGGTCGCGGAGACAGGTGGCCGGGCCGTGGTCCGGGGCGTTCGCGGGTCCGTCCCGGCAGGCCGGATCGGGTCGGAGCCGCCTTGATCTGCCTTGATCCACCTTGATCTGGTCGGATTTGGTCGGATTTAACCGGATTTGGTCGGATCGGCCCGGAGGCAAGGGGGCCGCGGTTTTGGGTTCGGCCCGGCGGGCGGGAAGGGAGCGGCGCGGCCTGGACCGGGCTTCATCTACCTTGATCTGGTCGGATGGGGCGGAGGGGCGGGACGTGCGGGTACCTTGATTTGGTCGGATTTGGTCGGTGGTGGTGCGATTTGGCCCGAGACGGGCCGCCGCCTTCGGGGTGACGCGTGAGGGGTGGGCGAGGGACGCCGGGCCGGAACAGGTTGGCGGTACCTTGATCTGGTCGGATTTGGTCGGATTTACCTGGATTGGGTTGGATCGGCTCGGATGCGGCGGGTGGTGCGGTGCGAGCGGCAGGGGGAGGATGGCGGATTGGGCCCGGCTTTCGGGCTCCGACCGCGCGCTTCCGGCGCGGTACGCGGGAGCGGTGGCTCGGACCGGAGCGGTCCGGCCTCGACCGGGAAGTGGAGCGGGGTGCATGCGGGAGCCTGGGTTGATCGGTGAGTCCATGGTACCGGTGGTTCATAAAAAATCAACTTAAAAGGTGATATAAAGAACATACGATGTTGCCCCGGCGGCGGGCGGCGGAGGCGTGGGCGCGGGGTGATGTTTGGGCGGATTCCCGATTGTCAGGGTCCGGGTGGCCGTTTGGATGCGGGGGTGGATTCCGCGCGCGGCACCGAAACGGAGGCGAATCACGGTTCGGGCGACCGAAGCGGGGCGGCGCCCGCGCGGCCGTCGTTCGGCGAGGCGCTGCGGTTTTGGTCGAAACTCGGGTGGATCAGCTTCGGCGGGCCGACGGGGCAGATCGCGATCATGCACACGGAACTGGTGGAGCGGAAGCGCTGGATCGGGGAGTCGCGGTTTTTGCACGCGCTGAATTTCTGCATGCTGCTGCCGGGGCCGGAGGCGACGCAGCTCGCGATCTACTGCGGTTGGCTGCTGCACCGCACGTGGGGCGGGATTCTGGCGGGGGTGCTCTTTGTGCTGCCCTCGGCGTTTATTTTGTGGGGCCTGAGCTATGTCTATGTGGCCTATGGGACGGTCGGCTGGATCGCGGCGGTGTTCCACGGCCTGAAGGCGGCGGTGCTGGCCGTGGTGGTCGCGGCGGTGCTGCGGATCGGGAAAAAGGCGCTGAAAAACCCGGTGATGTGGGCGATCGCGGCGGTGGCGTTTTTGGCGATCTTCGTCCTGAAGGTGCCGTTTCCGGCGATCGTCGCCGGGGCGGCGGTCGTGGGCTGGGTGGGCGGGTGGAAATGGGAGACGGTCTTTAATGTGGTGAAGGGGCACGGCGGTGCGGCGGCGGCGGGCCGCGGACGCGCGGTGATCGACGATGCGGATGCGTCCCCGGCGCATGCGATGCCGTCCTGGCGGCGGACCGCGCGGGTGCTGGCGGTGGGGCTCGCGCTGTGGGGCCTGCCGCTGGTGGCGGCCGGGGTCTGGCAGGGGTGGGGCGGGACGCTGGTGCGCGAAGGGGTCTTCTTCAGCAAGGCGGCGATGGTGACGTTTGGGGGGGCGTATGCGGTGCTGCCCTATGTGGCGCAGCAGGCGGTGGAGCATTTCTCCTGGCTGACGGCGCCGCAGATGCTCGACGGGCTCGGGCTGGCGGAGACGACGCCGGGGCCGCTGATCATGGTGCTTCAGTTCGTGGGCTTTCTCGGCGCGTGGAACCATCCCGGGACGCTCGCCCCGCTGACGGCGGCGACGCTCGGCGCGGCGATGACGACGTGGGTGACGTTTGTGCCGTGCTTCCTGTGGATCTTTCTCGGCGCGCCGCACATCGAACAGCTGCGCGAAAACCGGCGGCTGACCTGCGCGCTCTCGGCGGTGACGGCGGCGGTGGTGGGCGTGGTGCTCAACCTCGCCGTGTGGTTCGGCTGGCACGTGGTGCGGCCGGCGGGGGAGGCGGGCGGGACGACGGACTGGTTTGTCGTGGCGGTGGGCGTCGCGGCCTTTGTCGTCCTGCAAAAATGGAAGGCGGACGTGCTGCCTGTGGTGCTCGCGAGCGGGGTGCTGGGGCTGGTGTGGTCGTGGGTGGGGTGAGCGACTACGGCAGGTCCCACGCGACGTTGGGATGACCGGGCCGGACCGAAGCGCAGAGCGGGCCACCCTTGGCGTCGGTCAGGTCGAGGGTGACGCGGAGGGGCTTTTTACGAAGTGCGACGGCCGCGATCTGCGGCCACGTGAGATGAGCGAGGTGGACTTTCAGCCGGCGGAACCGGCCGAAGGTGGCGCTCGTGGCGCCCAGGCCCCAGCAGAGATAAAAGAAACGCTCCTCGCGCGAGCCCTGGGCAAAACGGCCGAGGAAATTCGGCGAGCCAGCGGCATCGGCGAGGCGGAACTCCGGACGGAGCACCGTTTTTCCAACCGAACCGGGCACGATGCCGACCACGTCGTTTCCCTCCTGGATACCGAGATAGACGGGAACTCCGTCAAAGGTGGCCGGAAGATTTTGGCAACGGACCTCCAGGGTTAGACTCGATGGCAGGGGACCCATGGGCGCGAAATTGGCGGAACGGGCGAGGGGGTGCAAGGCGGCTGAAACCATCGATCTGGGCCCGGCGATATGCTTTGGCCCAAGCAGGGCTCATCGCCCGCGGCTTCATTGGCGCCGCCCGGGAATGTAACGCACAATCCCGTAGTCGCGATGCCGCTGTGGTGCATCCTTTCCGCCAAGCACGGAGTCGGCACCTCATGAATGCACCGTGCGAGCTCCCCTTCCCCTGCGACTGAGGCAAGTGTGTTAATGCCCCCGCAAGCGGGGCGCAGGGTTGGCGCGGTCGTGGGTGGAGTGACTTGGGATCGAAGGTCGCCGGGCCCGTCGTGATGCGGTTTGCCTCAGAATTGGAGGGTGCGCAACGGGCCGATCTTCACGCCGAATTGTTCGTCGTAAGGCGTCACGTGCTTGAGGTCGGTGCGCACCGCTGTGTCTTCCGTGGTGTTCGCCTGACCGAACAGGGGTTTGTTGGTGGTCCGTGAGGTGCGCTTCACCGGCACCGCCGGATAGCGGGGATCCGGCGACCCGAATTCAACCTCGGTGAGTCCGTCCGAAAACTTTCCTCCCGCGATACGCACGGTGGCGCGCTGTCGGATGGTCACCCGTTCGAACTGCCGGTGCTGCCTGTTGACCCGGGCGGTCAGTTGAAACGCGTCAAAGGGTTTCGCGGTGGTGTCGCCGACCTTGTGCAGGGGCACGTCGTAGGTGACGGCGGTGGCGTCCTCGGCGAGCACGGTTGCACGGCCGAGTTCGGGGACGACGAGCTGGTTGAGGATCGGGAGTTGAAACTCCTCTCCGCCCGGTGCATCGAGCGGCGCAACCGGTGGCCTGGCCTGCCGGCGTTTCGCCGCCTGCTCTTGTTGCTCCGCCCATTGGCTGAGCTGTTTTTCCGTCGGCGGCTTGCCGGAGAGTTTGAGCGGCACCCGCTGCCGCGCGTAGGGCTGCGACGGATCCACCCGCACCACCGTCTCCGCCTTCGGTTTGCCCCCGGTACCGAGGCCGGAGTGCGTTTCCGTGTAGGCCCAGCGACCCTGCTGCCCGATGAACGCGTTGAAGGCCGCGTCGAGCAACGGAGGTGGCGACGCGGAGTCTGCGGCCAGACAGATGGACGAAGTCGTGAGCCAGTAGAGGAGCGGGCGCCTCCAACCGAACAAGGGGGGCATCCTCCTTTAACCCAAGGGCGACAAAAAAGTTCCCTGGCACGCGCCGATGGTCACCGCGCGGCACGCGACGAACGCGCGCCGCGTTCCGGTCTCGGCCGGCCCGCCCAGGCGGTCGAGGACAAACTGGGGGCGGTTTTGAAACCTCGGAGATGCCCCGGCATCCCCGCGAACTGCGTCCGCGTGCCCGGGGTGGAGACGGGGGCGCGAGGGGTCGCGGAACGGGCGGAACCGACGGACTCGCCAGGCCCCCCGGGGCGTTTGGGCGACGGCGGGGCGGCGCGGGCGACGGAGCGCGGCCTGACCCATGTCACCGGAAAGTGGTGACATGGGATGGCGCAAATGCGCCATCGCGATGGCCGACAATCTGCTTTGATTCGGCGGTGTATCGTGCCGATACACTCACGGCCTGCATGAAATTCGACTACGAAATCTACCCCGAGCAGAAATTGATCCTCACGCGATTCTCCGGCGCGTTTACGCTGGAAGACCTGACGGGGGTGGCGCAGCGGCTCTGGTCGGATCCGCGCTATTCGCGGAGCTATGGCGGCGTGGTCGATCTGACCGACACCAGCGTCGCGGTGGGCCGGGCGGATTTTCGGGCGCTGGTGGATTTTGTCCGCAGGCACAAGGAAACGAGCACGGGTCGCTGGGCGGCGGTGGCGGGTTCGCCGCTGGCGACGGCGTGTGCGATCATCTACCAGCGGGCGTTGGCGGGGCGCCATACGTTCGAGGTGTTTTCGACCTTTGAGGCGGCGGGGCAGTTTCTCGGCGTGGACTTGGCGGAGACCCAGGCATGGGCGGCCGCGAAGCGGCAGGCAAACTGAGGCGGGTGGAAACGAAAACGCCGCGCCCGGGTGGGAGCGCGGCGGTTAGGGGCGCCGAGGGGAGGCGAGTCCGGGTCAGGAGGCGGGCTCGGTGTAGTCGATCCCGTCGGGCAAGCTGTAAACCTCGAGGAGCACGGCGCCACCGCGGATGGCGGGGCCGGCGGTGGTGACATGGACGGTGTACACACCCGGCTCGAGGACGAGGACGCGGGCGGCGTCGGCGGAACCGGGGTCGAGGGGGAAGGCGCCGGCCTGTGCGGTGGCGGCGACGATCTGGACGCGATCGCTGCGCGTGGACCAGTTGTCGTTGAAGTGTTCGGTGAGGCCGTTGCGCTTGACGCTGAGGAAGGGATCGGGCGCGGCGTTGGTGACGCCGAACTTCGCGAGGCCGGGGCCGACGGCACGGACGAGCACGGCGCGGGGGCGGTTCTCGATCACGAAACCGGCGATGATCTCCGAGCCGGCATCGGCGAGGACGGCGCGGGTGGAGATGTTGATCAGGCGGCCGTCGTTGAGATAGGCGACACCGTCGGGATTGGGCGCGATGGCGAAGAACTCTTCGGTGCCGACCCGGATCACCACGGAGCCCTCCTCCAGTTGGAAACCCATCAGGGAGTTGGACCCGAGGCCGTAGTAGGCGCGCCAGGCCGGAATGGAGATGAGGGTGCGGTTGAGGGCGTCGTTGGGGGCGTTCGCGGGGCGCGGCTCCTCGCTGGCGGGGCGCCACCGCAGTTCACCCTTCACGGTGAGGACCCCGATTTCGCGGAGAAGTTTGTCGGTGCCGACCGCGGTGAAGCGCGTGACGGCGACGCGGTCGAGCCGGAAGGGATCGGCGGCGAGGGCGCGAAGCGCGAGGCACGATCCGATCAGGGCGATCAGGAACAGCGCGGGAAGGCGGTGGAGTTTACTGCAGGGATGGACGGATGACATAAAGCGGCGGTGATGACCGGAGGTCGGGTGCGAGGTTTCGTCGTTTTGACGCTGGTGACGGAATTTTTTATCGGTGGGAAAATCAGAAACGCGGAGCGCCGATCAGACCGGTGGAAACCGGTTCGGCGCTGTGGCCGGAGGCCGCGAAGAGGAGCGCGATCAGCGCGCCCAGCAGGAAGGCGGCGACGGGCGCGGCGTGGGGCGACGTGCGGCGGGGCGCCGGACGAAGCGGAGCGCGCGCGAGCGGGCGGAGCGGAGTGCCGGGTGAGAGTGGATGCGCGGTGTGGCGGGACATGGCGAGAGGGGGCGCTATTATCACGCGCCGTGCCAAGGGCGCGCCGAAGCGGGAAGATGCAACAGGTCAGCGGGTTAAAATATCCGGAGGGCCGACGGAGGCCCGCGGATAATTTCACTCGTGGGACGCCGGATGTCCCACCGCTGGGACGCCAGCGGGCGCCGCGAACCGGAAAACGCGGCGGTCAGGGGGCGGGTTTCGGGGTGCCGAAGTCGCGGACGAGGCGGGCCATCGCGGCGGATTCGCCGGCGCCCTCGGCCGCGAGGCCGGCGACGATGCCGGCGCGGTCGGCGGCGGGGCGGTTCTGGCTGACCTTCCACTTGCCGGCGAGGCGCGTAATGGGAATTTCGATACCGACGATGGCGGCAAGCTGCTTCGCGACGAAGTCGGCGGGGGCGTCGGCGACGGCCCACGGGGCGGGGCGGCCGCACTCGTGGCGGGCGGTGAGGCGCGTGACCAGCGCGAGGAGCCAGGCGGGATCGTCGATCACGCGAAGCGGGCCGTGGGCGTGGACGGTGCAGTAGTTCCAGGTGGGTACGACCTTGCCGGTGGCGGGCTTGGTCTCCGTGTACCAGGTCGGCGTGACGTACGACTGCGGGCCCTGGAAAACGACGAGGGCCTCGGTGGTGGCGGAGTGGTCGCGCCAGAGGGGATTGGCGCGGGCGACGTGGGCGAGGAGGGTGCCGTGGGGCGCGGCGGCGGTCGGGGCGGGGTCGAACTCGAACGGAATGTGATTCGCGTCCAGGCCGGTGGAGCCGAGCGTGACCAGCGTGCCGAGCGGATGCGCCGCGATCAGAGCGTGGAGGATCTCTGGCCGGGTTTCGGTGAAGTGCGGCGGATTGTACATGACGGGACCGTGGCGATAGACGCGGGGACGGATGATGGGGGAAGGCGGAGCGGTCGCAATATCGAGGTGGGCGGTCGCCGGCGCAGTCTGTGAAGAAAAACGGGGGACGGTGCGAGATGCATGGTTCACTCGACGATCTGGACCGGGAGACGGTCGAAACGGGAGGTCCTCGCGCCCGGTCCGACGGGGCCGTGCTCGCAACCCCGATGGAGGAGCAGTATCATTAGTAGCATGACGGAGGCGACCAGGATGGTCGTGAGTGTGGTGGCGGGTGTGCCCGGATCGAAGACCGGGCGCGGGATCTCGGAGACGGAGCGGATGACACGGCAACCGGCCGGGAGGGAGGGATGAGGGAAGTTCACGGCGAAGACGGTCAGTCGGCGATGGCGCGCTGCGTGGGCACCACGAGGGCGAACCGGTCGGCGAGGGCGGCGAGGTGGGAGCGATGAACCTCGGCGGCGGGGACGATGCCGCCGCGACCGTCGGGGAGGTCGCGGGTGGCGCAGGCCGCGGCGACGACCGTCACGCTGTAGTTGAGGTCGAAGGCGGCGTGGGTGCTGGCCGCCACGCACATGTGGGTCATGTAGCCGGCGATGAGGAGGTTTTTCCGGCCGAGGTGGCGCAGGCGTTCGTCGAGGGTGGTGGCGAAGAAGGCGTTGGGGGCGGTTTTGGCGATGACGAGTTCGTTGGGGCGCGGAGTGAGCGGGGCGACGATCGCGGCGGAGGGGCCGCTCGGGTCGAAGAGCGCGCCGCCCGGGGCGGAGTGCTGCACGATGTGGATGACGGGCGTGCCGGCGGCGCGTGCACGGGCGAGGAGGGCGGCGGCCTCGGCGACGGCGGCGTCGATGCCGGCGAGCGGAAGCCGGCCGTCGACGTACTCGCGCTGGGCGTCGATGAGTACGAGGACGGAGTCGTGCAGCGTGGCCGGCGCGGCCTGGTGCCCGCGGAAATCGAGCAGGGTGCGCGGGGGCGGAGGCTGGGCGAAGACGGACACGCCGAAGGCGGCGGTGGAGACGAGGGGGAGGAGCGCGAGGCGGGCGAGGACTTTCATGATGGAAGGAGCGTGGTGGTGAGTGACCCGGTGAGCATACCGCGCCGCCGGCCGGCCGGCTAATGCCGCCTTTTTTGCCTCGTATGCCTTTTGGTTATAAGGCTTGAGTGGGCCGATGGAGCTGAGACACCTGCGGTACTTTACGGCGGTGGCGGAGACGCTGAATTTCTCGCGGGCGGCGGCGCGGCTGCACATCACGCAACCGGCGCTGAGCCGGCAGATCCGCGATCTGGAGCACGAACTGGGCTGTGCGCTGCTGCGCCGCGGACGCAATGCGCGCACGGAGCTGACGCCGGAAGGAGCGCGTTTGCTCGCGGGCGCGAGGAAGGTGCTCGGCGCGGCGGAGGCGCTGACGGCGGACATCCGCGCGCAGGCGGCGCGGCTGAGGATCGGACACTATGGGGCGCTGTGGCTGGATTACTTTACGCCGGCGCTGCGGCGGTTTGCGAAAAAGCATCCCGCGGTCGGCGTTCAGCCGGTGGAACTCAGTCCGGGTGCGCTGCCGGGGGCGCTGCGCCGGGGCGAAGTCGAGGTGGCGCTGCTGGGCCTGACGGACGCCGGCCTGCGGGAGGAATTTGAGACGCGGCTCGTCGCGGCGGAGCCGGCGAAACTGGCGCTGGCGGCGACGCATCCGCTCGCGAAGCGGCGCAAGCTGCGGCTGACCGACCTGCGCGAGGCGGACTGGGTGGGCTGGGACAAGACGGAGTTTCCCGGGCGGCAGCGGCTGCTGGCGGAGGCGTGCCGGAAGGCGGGGTTTCGTCCGCGCATCGTGCACGAGACGGACAGCATCGCCTCGCTGCTGGTGCGGGTGGCGACGAGCGAGGCGGTGGGCTACGCGCTGCCGATGGTGACGCAACTGCCACACCAGGGCGTGGTGTTCGCGGAGTGCGTGCCGGCGGACGCGATCGTGTTTGAGATGAGCGTCGGCTGGCGGCGGGGCGAGCCGCGCGGGGAACTGATCGAGAAACTGGTGGCGGAGCTGAAGGCGGGGCGGCCGCGGGTGGGGCGGACGACCTGACTATTTCAACGCGAGGACGACCGCGCCGGTGGCGATGAGGGCGCCGCCCAGGAGGGTCTTCGGCGTGAGCGACTCGCCGAGGAAGAGGGCGGCGAGCACGAGGACGAAAACGACGCTGAGCTTGTCGATGGGCGCGACCTTGGAGGCGTCACCGAGCTGGAGGGCGCGGAAGTAGCAGAGCCAGGAGAGGCCGGTGGCGAGGCCGGAGAGCGCGAGGAAGAGGAGGGTGCGGCGCGAGAGCGTGAACGCGGCCGAATACGACGAGGTGAGCGGGACGATGGCCCACGCGAAGACGACGACGACGGAGGTGCGCACGGCGGTCGCGAGGTTGGAGTCGACGCCGGTGATGCCGACCTTGGCGAGGATGGCGGTGGCGCCGGCGAAGGCGGCGGAGAGCAGGGACCAGGTGAGCCAGTTCATGGGCGGAAAATGGCCCACGGAACACACGGAAGACACGGAAAAACCGGAGGGCGGAAGTGGGCGGGGAGTGGTGAAGAGGCCCAGGAGGCGCAAGGGGCACACCCTTACACGGAGCGCGCTTTCACGGCGGCGCTGTTCTGGCGGGCGCTGTAGAGCAGGGCGGTCTGGGCGGCGGGGATGTTCTCGGCCTTGCCGTGCCAGGTGCTCAACGACGACTCCTGCAGGGCGCGACCGAAGGAGAAACTGAGCGCCCACGGCCCGGCGGCGGCGCGGTTGATCGCGGTGAGGCGCTGGGTCGCCTGGGTGGGACTTTGTCCACCGGAGAGGAACACAATGCCCGGCACGGCGGCGGGGACCGTGCGGCGCAGGCAGCGGACGGTGTGGGTCGCGATCTCCTCCTCGGTGGCCGACTGCTGACAGTCGACGCCGGGCAGCACCATGGCGGGTTTGAGCAGCATGGCCTCGAGGCGGACGCGGTGGGCCGAAAGGGCGGCAAAGACCGTGCGAAGGGTGATGCTGGCGACCTCTTCGCAGCGGGCGAGGGTGTGGTCGCCGTCCATCAGGATCTCGGGCTCGACGATGGGCACGAGACCGGCCTCCTGGCTGAGCGAGGCAAACAGCGCGAGGCGGTAGGCGTTCACCTCGATGCAGGTGAGGGAGGGCAGGACCTCCGAGACCGTGAGGACGGCGCGCCATTTCGTGAACCGGGCGCCCAGGCCGTGATATTCCCTCAAACGCTCGCGGAGGCCATCGAGGCCCTCGGTCATTTTTTCGTCAGGGAAATTCGGGAGGCCGGCGGTCCCGTGGTCGACCTTGATGCCGGGGAGGATGCCCTGCTTTTGGAGGATCTCCACGAGACGCGTCCCGGCGTGAGCGGTCTGGCGCAGCGTTTCGTCGAAGAGAATCGCGCCGCTGATGAATTCGCCGAGGCCGGCGGTCGTGAAGAGGGTTTCGCGGTAGGCGCGGCGGCTCTCCTCGTTGGCGGGGATGTCGAGCGGCTTGAAACGTTTTTCGATGGTCGGAAAACTTTCGTCGGCGGCGAGAATACCCTTGCCCGGGGCGACCAGGGCCTGGGCGGTGGCATCGAGAGGAGAGGAGGAATTCGGCATGTGGCGCGGGTGGAGAGACGGACCACGGTTCGGGCGGCGGGTTGCGGCGCCGGGAAAAATTACCGGGGACGCCGCGCCGATGAAAAGGGCGCGTGGACGCTATGTCGCTGGGAGCCACGCGAATCAGAAGGAACGTGGCGCGATACGTGCCGGGAGGTCCAGATGGATTGCTTCGTCGCTGCGCTCCTCGCAATGACAGGAGGGGACGTGAACGGATTAGAGCCGGACCCGGCGGAGACGGAGGGCGTTGGCGACGACGCTGATGGAGCTGAGGCTCATGGCGGCGCCGGCGAGCATGGGGTTGAGCAGCCAGCCGGTGAACGGATAGAGCGCGCCGGCGGCGAGGGGGAGCCCGGCCAGATTGTAGGCGAAGGCCCAGAAGAGGTTTTGCCTGATGTTGCGCAGCGTGGCGCGGCTGAGGTGGACGGCGCGCACGAGGGCGGCGAGGTCGCCCTTCACAAGGACGAGGCCGGCGCTGTGCATCGCGACATCGGTGCCCGTGCCCATCGCGATGCCGACGTCGGCGGCGGCGAGGGCGGGGGCGTCGTTCAAGCCGTCGCCGGCGAAGACGACGCGTTCACCCCGGAGCTGGTGGACGTGGACGAGCTCCTGTTTCGTGGCGGGCGTGGTGTCGGCGTGGAAGCCGTCGAGCTGGAGTTTTTCGGCGATCACGCGGGCGGCGGCGGTGCGGTCGCCGGTGACCATGACGATCTTGAAGCCGAGGCGGCGGAGCTCGGCGAGGGCCGCGGGGGTGGTGGCCTTGATGGTGTCCTGCAGGGCGACGGTGCCGGCGAGCTGGCCGTCGGCGATCACGCAGACGACCGTGGCGCCGGGGACGGCGTCGGGGCGGCCGGTGTCGGGGGCGCGGCCGATGACGACGTCGCGCCGGCCGACGCGGGCGCGGACGCCCATGCCGGGGGCGGCGACGAAATCGGTGACGGGCGGAAGGGCGAGGCTGCGTTCGCGGGCGGCGGAGACGATGGCGCGGGCGAGGGGATGCTCGCTGGGGGACTCGGCCGCGGCGGCGAGGGTGAGGAGATCGGTTTCGGTGAAACCCTCGGCGGGCGCGAGGCCGACGACGCGCGGGCGGCCCTCGGTGAGGGTGCCGGTCTTGTCGATGAGGAGGGTGTTGGCGGAGGCGAGGCGTTCGAGGGCGGCGGCATCTTTCACGAGGACGCCGGCCTGGGCGCCGCGCCCGATGGCGGTGACGAGGGAGACGGGCGTGGCGAGGCCCAGGGCGCAGGGACAGGCGATGATGAGGACGGCGACGGCGTTGAGGAGCGCGTAGAGAAAGCGCGGCTCGGGGCCGAAGAAGAACCAGGCGCCGAAGGTCAGGACGGCGAGGAGGGCGACGGCCGGGACGAAAATCGCGGAGACGCGGTCGGCGAGGCGGGCGATGGGGGCCTCGCTGTTCTGCGCCTCGTCAACGAGACGGATGATTTGCGCGAGGAGGGTGTCGGCGCCGATGCGGTCGGCCCGGAAAATGAAGGAGCCGGTGGTGTTGAGGGTGCCGGCGGAGACGCGTTCGCCGGGCAGCTTGGCGACGGGCAGGGGCTCGCCGGTGAGCATGGACTCGTCGAGTTCGCTGGTGCCGGAGAGGAGCGTGCCGTCCACCGGGACGTGTTCGCCGGGGCGGACGCGGAGCTGGTCGCCGACCGTGACGGAGGCCACGGGAACCTCTTCCTCATGGCCGTCGGCCGTGACGCGATGGGCGATGGGCGGCGCGAGGTCCATGAGCGCGCGGATGGCGGCGTCGGTGCGGGCGTGGGCGCGTTGCTCCAGGATCTGGCCGAGGAGTACAATGGTCGTGATGAAGGCGGTGGCCTCGAAATAGAGCGGCACGCCGTGGGTGCCGAGAAAGGCGGCGGGGAAACGGTCGCCGAAGAGGACGGCGAAGACGCTGAAAAAATACGCCGCCCCGGTGCCGGTGACCGTGAGCGTAAACATGTTGGTGTCCCGGTCGCGGAGCGAGGTCCACCAGCGGCGGATGAAAAACGCGCCGCTCCAGAAAAACACGGGGGTGGTGAGGACCAGCTGGACCCAGGCGAGGACGCGGGCGTCGAAGCGATGGAAGGCGTGGGGGGCGACCATCGGGCCCATGGCGAGGACAAGGACGGGCAGGGTGAGCGCGAGCGCGACGTAGAAGCGCGGCCGCAGGACGCGCTCGTGGGGCAGGCCCATGTAGACGGGGGCGTCGGCGGCGGGCGGTGCGGCCTGGTCGCTGGGTGCGGGGGCGTGATGCGAGTGGGCGTGCGGCCCGGGCGTGGGCGTGGAATGCATGAGTGAAAAACGGAGTCGCCTCCGGAAGATGACAGACAGCGATTCTGCGGGATGGGAGGGCAGAGAGGCGAACTATTCGCGCGGCGAGGGTGGTGCGGATATTACCTGAATGTGAAAAAAAGGGCCGGGCGGAGCGCCCGGCCCTGAAAAGCAACGGAGGGGCGGTTCTATCGGCAGCAGGCGAGGGTGCCGCAGGCGGCGGCGCGGACCATGGTGTCCTTGGTCTGGCTGTGGGTGGTGGTGACGGCGCCACTGCAGAGGCTGCAACTATGCATGCTTTGGGCGATGGCGGCGTCATGGGCGCCCCTGCCGTTCGGGCCGCGGTCGCCGGAGAGTGACGGCGTGGTGGTCGCGCAGCCGCCGCAGGAGGCGGGGGCGGGCTTGGCGGCGGGAGCGGAGGGGGCCGGCCGGTTCCAGTATTGCGGGCCGGGGCCGGCGAGGGCGATGGCGGCGAAGCCCAGCGAGGCGAGGAAGGCGGCGAGAGCGGGGAGGGCGTGGAGCGTTTTCATGAGGAGGATTTTCGGTGGTTGGTTGAGGGAACGGACGTTGTCATCCGGCACTACACCGCAGCCGGGCGTTTCCCTTGAAAAAGCGATGCGTGGGGATTGTTCGGGATGGCGCGCGGATTGCGGTTGCGGGCGGGGCAAGCAAATGGCGCGGCTCCTGGAAAGACGCCGCGCCGTAGTCGAAAACCAGTTACACCATCAACTGGTCCTGGCCGGGGAGGTGAACTCGCGTTCACGGAGCCAGGCAAAGATCACGGGCGTGACGACCAGAATGTGGAGGAGGGAGGACAGCATGCCGCCGACGACGGGGGCGGCGAGGGGTTGCATGACCTCGACGCCGGTGCGGGTGCTCCAGAAGATCGGCAGCAGGCCGGCGATGGCGGTGGCGACGGTCATGACCTTGGGGCGGAGACGGAGGCGGGCGCCCTCCTTGATGGCGGCAATCAGGTCGGCGCGGGAGAACGCGGCGCCGCGTTCGGCGCGTTTTTTGGCCACGGCGTCTTCGAGGTAGACGACCATGACGACGCCGGTCTGGATGGCGGTGCCGAAGAGGGCGATGTAGCCGACCCAGACGGCGACGCTGAAGTTGAAGCCCATAAACCACTGGAGGAGGACGCCGCCGGTGAGGGCGAAGGGCACGGCGAGGATGACGTGGGCGGCCTCGGCGGCGGAGTGGAAGGTCATTGCGAGGATCACGAAGATGATCACGAGCACGACGGGCATGATGAGATAGAGCGTCTGGCGGGCGCGGAGCTGGTTTTCATACTGGCCGCTCCACTCGACGGTCATGCCGGGGTCGAGCTTCAGGTCGCGGGCGATGGCGACCTTGGCGTCGTCGACGAAGGAGCCGAGGTCGCGGCCGGTGACGTTGGCCTGGACGAAGACGCGGAGCCGGCCGTTTTCGCTGGCGATTTCATTGGGGCCGAGGATGCGTTGGATGGTGGCGATCTGGCCTAGCGGGACGAAGCGGGCGGGTTCGCTGCCGGGGATGGCGACAGGCAGCGCGCCGAGGCGGTCGAGGTCCTCGCGGTCGGCACGTTCGAAGCGGACCTGCACGGGCCAGCGCTCGCGGCCCTGGATGGCTGTGGTGACGTTTTTCCCGCCGATGCCGGTTTCGACGACGGCGAGCACGTCCTCGAGGCTGAGCGCGTAGCGGGCTAGCGCGGCGCGGTCGGGAGAGATCTCAAGGTAGGGCTTGCCCTGCACGCGGGAAGGGGCGACGCCGGTGGCGCCGGGAATCCGGTTCACGATCTGCTCCAGCTCGAAGGCCTTTTTCTGCAGCGCATCGAGGTCGTCGCCGAAAATCTTGATGCCGAGCTGGGCGCGGATGCCGGTGGCGAGCATGAGAATGCGGTTCTCGATGGGCTGAAGAAAACCGGGGACGTAGCCGGGGACCTGCGTGAGCTTGGTGGTGAGCTCGGCGATGAGTTTTTCCTTCGTCAGGCCGGGACGCCACTCGGTGGCGGGTTTGAGCATGATGGTGGTCTCGATCATCTCGGTGGGCGCGGGATCGGTGGCGGTGTCGAAGCGGCCGAGCTTGCCGGCGACGCTCGCGACCTCCGGCGTGGCGCGGATCACGCGGTCCTGCCAGGCCATGATGCGCTTCACCTCGGTGAGGGACGTGCTGGGGAGGAGCACAGGCATGAAGAGGAGCGAGCCTTCCTGCAGCGTGGGCATGAACTCGGAGCCGAAGCCACCGAACCAGGTTGAGATTTGAGGGTTGAGAGTTGAGAGACGATCCCGGAGAAACTGAGGGAGGCCGAAGGCGAGGATGACGCAGAAGGCGAGGAGGGTGGCGGCGAGGGCGAGGACGGTCTTGCGGCAGCGGAGGGCCCAGTCGAGGACGGGGTTGTAGATCGCCATGAGGGCGCGCATGACCCAGTTGCGGTCCTCGGCGTGAAAGGGACCGCGCACGAGGAAAGTGCAGAGGACGGGGACGAGGGTGACGGCGAGGACGGTGGCGCCGATCATCGCGAAGGTCTTCGTCCACGCGAGGGGGTGGAAGAGTTTTCCCTCCTGACCGGTGAGCTGGAAGATCGGGATGAAGGCGAGGATGATGATGCCCATCGCAAAGAAGATGGGGCGGCCGACCTGCTGCGACGCGGCGAGGGTGACGGACCAGGTCTCGTCGCGGGTGAGAGGACGGCCGAGCTTGTGCTCCTCCTGTTCGCAGTGGCGGATGACGTTTTCGGTCATCACAATCGCGGCGTCCACGAGCACGCCGATGGCGATGGCGATGCCGGTGAGCGACATGATGTGCGACTGGATGCCGAACTCCTTCATCAAAATGAAGGCGACGAGGATCGAGGCGGGGAGGGGCAGCGTGACGATCAGGATGCTGCGGAAATGGAAGAGGAAGATAACGTGCATAAGCGTCACGAGGATGACGGCCTCCCACAGCGTGTGCTTGAGCGTCTCGATCGCGCGGTCGATGAGGTCGCTGCGGTCGTAGAAGGGCTCGATGGTGATGCCGGGCGGGAGACCGGCGGAGATCTGGGCGATCTTGGCCTTCACGTCCTGGATGACCTGATACGCATTTTCGCCGGTGCGCATGACGACGGTGCCGCCGACGACCTCGTGGCCGTCGACGTCGAGGATGCCGCGGCGGTAGTCGCCGCCGATCTGCACGGTTGCGACGTCGCGGAGATAGACGGGAGTGCCGTTGCGCGAGGCGAGGGCGATGGTCTCGAGGTCGGCGGCGGAGTTGATGAGGCCGCGGCCGCGGACGACGAATTCGAGGCCGTTCTCCTCGAGGGTGCGGCCGCCGACGTTGAGGTTGTTCTTGCCGATGGCGTCCATCACCAGTTGCAGCGGGATGCCGAACTGCTTCATGCGCAGGGAGGAGACCTCGACCTGCCACTGGCGGACGAAGCCACCGATGCTGGCGACCTCGGCCACGCCGGGGACGGCGGCGAGCTGATAGCGGACGAAATAGTCCTGGAGGGCGCGGAGGGAGCCGAGGTCCTGTTTGCCGGAGGTGTCCTTCAGGTAATACTGGAAGACCCAGCCGAGTCCGGTCGCGTCGGGGCCGAGGCGCGGGGTGACGCCGGCGGGGAGGATGTTGCCGAGGTAGTTGAGGCGTTCGAGGACGCGGGTGCGGGCGAAGTAGTTGTCGAGCTTGTCCTCGAAAATGACCGTGATGAGCGAGAAACCGAACATCGACGTGGCGCGGACGGTGCGCACGCCGGCGAGGCCCTGGAGATTGACGGAGAGCGGGTAGGTGACCTGGTCCTCGACCTCGCGCGGGCTGCGGCCCTCCCAGTCGGCGAAGACGATCACCTGGTTTTCGCTCAGGTCGGGGATGGCGTCGATCGGCACGCGGCGGACGGCAAAGATGCCCCAGCCAAAGAGGAGCAGGGTCGCCCCGAGGACGAGGAAGCGATTTTGCAGCGACCACTTGATGAGAGCGTTGATCACGGGAGAAGGAGCGGGGGAGATTTTCGATTTGGGATTTTCGAATTTCGATTTTTCGGACTTTGGCGGACGGGAGACGGAGAGCGGGCCGGTTCGATTTCAGGTCGCGGGCGCCGCCAGTGGTCCGGGTAATCGAAAATCCAAAATCGAAATTCCAAAATCAGGGGACTTCGCTACCGCAGTCGGCCATCGCGGAGCCGTAGAAGGGGTTTTTGAGCGGTTCGCCGCGCTGGACCCAGCGGCCCTTTTTCAGGACGGGCGACATGGGGCACTGGAAGATCTTCACGCCGAGGTGCGCGCGGTGGGGCTTGAGCAGATCCGCGACGGCGGTGCTCCAGGGCTCGAAGGAGCGGCGGGCGGACTTGAGGTCGGTGCCGAGTTCGAGGGCGGGGAGGGCGGGGAAGTTTTTCGCGACGGCGGCGAGGGTGGGGAAGAGCTTTTGGTAAGCCGCGTAGTCGTCGGCGGCGAGGACGGCGGCGGAGTCGATGGCGGCGGTGGCGAGCGCGGAGAGATCGGCGGTCGCGGGGGCCGGGGAGGATGCGGGTGCGGACGGTGCGGCCATGGCGGGCGAGGGTGCGGCGGGGCCGGAGGCGTGTTCGCTGGCCTCGTTGGCGAGCTGGGCCTGGGCGTCGACGAGGAGGGCGCCGTGGGTGACGACCTTGTCGCCCTCGGTCAGGCCGGAGAGGATCTCGACGAGGCCGTCGCCGCGGCGGCCGAGGGAGAGGGCGCGCTGCTCGTAGTGGCCCTCGCCGCGGTCGATGTAGGCGACGGGACCGGTGCCGCGGTCGAGGACGGCGGCGCGGGGGGCGGCGAGGACGGCGGGGGATTGGACGAGGACGCGGCCTTCCGCGAGCACGCGGTGGTAGAGCACATGGGAGGTGCCGGAGGCGCTGACGTGGGGATTGGGGAGGACGACGCGGACCTTGGCGGTGCGGGTCATTTCATCGAGGTTGGGGTTGATGAAGGTGATGGGGGCGGTGATGACCTCGCCGGGAATCGAGCGGGCGGTGATCTCGACGGTCTGGCCGACGGCGAGCCAGGGAAGATCCTGCTCGTAGGTGTCGAAGAGGAACCACATTTTCGAGAAATCGCCGATCTCGAGGAGCTTGTCGCCGGTCTTGACCCACTGGCCCTCGTAGACGGATTTGGCGACGACGGTGCCGCTGTCGGGGGCGAGGATGGTGGTGACGAGCGGAGGCTCGCCGGCCTTCAGGAGCTCGGTGAGCTGGGTATCCGCGAGACCCATACGCAGGAGGCGGGCGCGGGCGGCGGGGAGGGCGGAGGCGGCGAGTTCGCCGGCGCGGGCGAGCTGGACGAACTCGCGCTGGGCGGTCTGCAACTCGGGGCTGTAGAGCTCGAGGAGGGGTTCGCCGGCCTTGACGGAGGCGCCGACGACGTTGACGTGGAGTTTTTCGACGCGACCCTCGGCCCAGGCGGTGAGGAGGCGATGGCGGGTGTCGTCGTCGTCGATGGCGCCGGTGACGCGGACCGTGCGGGTCAGAGATTGGCGGGAAACGACGGAGGTCTCGACGCCGATGGCGGTGATGATGGACGGGGCGAGAGCGACGACGCCCTCGGGGGCCACGGCGGTGGAGGCGGCGACGAGGTCCATGCCGCAGACGGTGCACTTGCCGGGTTTTTCGGACTTGATCCACGGGTGCATCGGGCAGCGGTGGACGGCGGCGGGAGCCGAAGTCGTGGCGTGGTCATGCGCGGGTTCGGCGGCGGTGAGGGCGGGGCCGCCGAGCATCAGGGCGGCGAAGGCGGTGAAGAGGAGACGTTTCATGACTGGTCGGCGGCGCCGGTGAGGGTCGCGAGCATGGCGTTGTAGCGCTGAAAATCGGCGAGGCTGGCGGCGAGGGTGTTCTGGGCGTCGATGAGGGCGCGCTGGGCCATGACGAGCTCGGTGAGGGAATTTTTTCCGGTGACGAGGCCCTGGCGGAGGGTGTCGGACCCCTGGCGGGCGAGCGGGAGGAGGCGGTCGCGGTAGAGTTCGACGGTGCGGCGGGCGGTGTCGCGGCGCTGCCACATCTCGCGGACCTCGCCGGCGGTGCGGGTGCGGAGGGCGGCGGCGTCGAGCTCGGCGGCCTCGCGACGGCGGGCGGCCTCGCGCTGGGCGGAGCGGTATTTGTCGATGTTGGCCCAGGGAAGGCTGAGGGCAATGCCGGTGTCGTAGTCGTTGACGAAGCGGCCGCCGGCGTCGACGTGGCGGGCCTTGACCATGACCTCGGGATCGGGGCGCCAGGCGCGGGCGGCGACATCCTCGGTGCGGGCGGCGGCGGTGATGCGGGCTTCGGCCTCGCGCAATTCGGGCCGATGGGCGAGGGCGTGGGCCTGGGCGTCTTCGAGCGTGGCGAACGCGGCGGCGGTGCCGGGGGCGGGCGCGGCGAGTTCGCCGATGGGCGACTGGGGCGGGAGGTCGCGCAGGGTGTTGAGCGTGGCGGAGGCGTCGGCGGCCTCGCGTTCCAACATCAGGACGCGCTCCTGCAACTGGGCGCGCTCGCGTTCGGCGGCGAGGAGGGCGGTGGTGTCGGCGCCGCCGGTGGCGAGGCGGCTGCGAACGAGATCGGCGGCCTGGGCGAGAAGGCGGTCGGAGGCGGCGACGAGGGCGAGTTGCTCGCGGGTGCGGATGAGCTGGAAGAAGGCGTCGCGGGCGGAGGCGACGAGCAGGAAGGAGCGGGTGCGAATCTGCAGCTCGAGTCCGGCGACGGGGTCCTCCCAGGCGCCCGCCTGGGTGATGCGCTCGCGGTCGGCCGAGGCGGTCGCGGTGGCGGATTTGATCTCCGGGTGCCGTGCGCGGACGTCGGCCAGCACCTGCTCGAGCGTGAGCGGGGCTTCGCCGGCGAAGACGGAGCGCCCGAGGAGGACGAGCAGGGTGAGGCCGGCGAGGGCGCGCATGGCGGGGAGCGGGAGGGGAATGGATTACTTCGAAGCCTTCGCCTTTGCGGCGGCGGCATCGTCGATCTTCTTCAGATACTTGGCGGGCTCCTTCTCGAAATCCTTGATGCAATCCTTGCAGCAGAAGATGACGAGGCGGTCGGGTTTGCCGGCCTGCTTGTAGGTGTATTCGACGGGCTTGCCCATGTCGCCGCCGAGCTTGTCGTCGGAGACGACGCAGGTGGTGAGGGGGTAGTTGGCCATTTTGACGGCGGAGGGACCGGTAGACTTGTCGTGGTGGTCGGCGGCAACGGCGACGCCGGTGAAGAGGGCGGAGGCGAGGAGGAGGGAGCGGAGGAGGTGCATGGCGGAGGGAGCGGTGAGTTTGGTGGATTGCGTCGCGCGAAAAGCGCGGCTGTCATGAGGCACTACACCGGTGGTCCGAAAAACCCTTGAAAAAAGTTCGAGGGTTTTGGGCTGCGGCGGGGTAGTGCAGGCATACGACTATGAACACACCCCGGGATTCCCTCGACCAAGTCCTCTCCGCGTGGCGCGTGCAGCCGCGGCGGGAGCCGCAGTTTCGCACGCAGGTCTGGGCGCGGATCGCGGCGGCGCGGCGTTCAGACTCGTGGGCCGGCTACCTGCGCGGACACGCGGCATCGGTGGCGGGCGGGCTGGCGCTTGCGGTGGTGCTGGGCGCGGTCGGTGGCCGGACGCAGGCGCGGGCGCGGGCGGCGGCGGAGAGCGAACGCCTCGCCACGTCCTATGTGCAGTCGCTCGACGCGCGGAGCATGCGGATGCCATGAAGAATTTCTGGCTGACAGTCGCGGCGGTGCTGGCGGCGTGTGGGGTGGCCTTCGGGACCTTTTACCTGCTGAACGACGCGCCGGAGCTCCACCGGGCGGCGCGCGAGAACGACGCGATGGCGTGGCTGCGCGCGGAGTTTCACCTGAACGACGCGCAGTTTGCGGCCATCAAGAAGCTGCATGACGACTACGGGCTGGTGTGCGGCGAGCATTGCGCGGCGATCATGGACGCGCGTGCGCGCAAGGCGCCGGCGGTGGAGGTCGCGGCGCTGGAGAAAGTCTGCGTGGATGCGATGACGGCGCATTTCCGGCGCGTGGCGGCGGAGATGCCGGCGGGCGAAGGCGAGCGGTACCTCGCGACGGTGCTCCCGCGGGTGTCCGGCTACACCCATGCCGGGGCGCCCAACGTGCGGGTCACGCCGTGATGGATACGCCGGACGAGGCCGCCCAGACGGCGGCGGAGGATGCCGCGCTGATGGCGCGGGTGCAGCGCGGCGACGAGGCGGCGCTCGGGACGCTGATGGAGCGCTGGGAGCGCCCGGTGAAGAGCGTGATCGGACGCGTTGTGTTGAACGCCACCGAGGCGGAGGAACTCGCGCAGGAAACGTTTGTGCGCGTGTGGCAGCAGCGGGAAAAATTTCAGACGGGCGCCGCGTTCCGGCCCTGGGTGTTTACGATCGCGGTGAACCTCGCGCGAAACCGGCTGCGGTGGTGGCGCCGGCGGCCGACGGTCGAACTGCAGGAGTGGACCGAGACGGGTGACGGCGGACGGATGGGCGAGAACCGGCTGGAGACCGCCGAGCGGGCGGCGGCGGTGCGCGACGCCATCGCGGAGCTGCCATTGGAGTTGCGCGAGGCCATCGTGCTTTTCGAATACGAGCAGATGTCGTATGCCGAGATCGCCCTGGCCGTCGGAGCGACGGCCAAGGCGGTGGAGACCCGGATCTACCGGGCGAAGGAGAAGCTGCGCGCGGCGCTGAAGCGGTGGGCGTGAGCTTTCCGCGGAGATGCCCGGCGTCAGATCCGGGAGTGTCTCCCGCGCGATCAGTCGGCGGGGCGGCCGGGCCGTGAAGTCTAAGGGGCAAAGACTTCGTCGTCGGGGGTGTGGCGCTTTTTGTCGGGGCCGGCGCTTTCGATGGTCATCCGCGTGCCGCTTTCGGCGTGGAAGAAGAACGGGGTGCCCCAGCGGTCGCAGAGCTCGCCCTCCTGGTTGATCGCGGGGTGGTCGGGCGGGATGAGGGCGAGGCGGAGCCTGTTCTGACCGGTGAGAACGGCGGTGATCTCGGCGTTGGTGCCGACGGGATTGCCCTCGCGGGGGAAATTGGTGCGGAAGGTGGCGAGGATGTCGGAGACGACGCGGAGATCGGCGCGGATGTTGGAGGAGGGGGTGTTGAGCGTGTCGGCGAGGGTGCTGCGCTCGCCGGCGCTCGCGGTGATTTTCGAATTTGGATTTTCGCTTTTCGATTGGGCGGGGGCGGGTACGGGGGAAGCGGGGAGGGCGGAGGGGGCGGGCGGGACGGTGGGAGCGGCCGGCCAGAAAAACCAGACGAGGAGCGCGACGATGAGGGCGCTGAGGACGACGGTGAGGGTGGGGCGTTTCATGCGGGGCGAGAGGGAGAGTTGACCGCGAGGGCTGCGAAAAGTCGCGGAGGAAAAGGGCGGGCGACGGTGGCGGTCACACGGCGACGTCGGTGCTGGGGAACTTGTGCCGCACGCGCTCGCGGTGGAGGAGGTAGAGGCCGGAGCCGATCACGATGGAGCTGCCGATGACCGTCCAGCGGTCGGGGCTTTCGTCAAAGATGACGAGGCCGAAGAGGGCCGCCCCGATGATCTGCACGTAGAAGAACGGGGCCAGCAGCGACGCGGGCGCATGGCGGTGCGCGAGGATGAGGAGCCAGTGGGCGAGCGCGCCAAATCCGCCGAGGGCGACCAAGACGGCCCAGACCAGCGGCGACGAGGGTGTCTGCCAGAGGAAGGGCAGCAGGGGCGACACGACGAGGGTGCCCATCAGGCTGGTGTAGAGCATGGTGGTCTCGGGCCGGTCGTGGGCGGCGAGCAGACGCGTCGCGAGGAAGTAGAACGCGTTGGACAGGGCGGCCAGCGCGGCGAACAGGGCGGCGGGATGCACGCTGTGGCCGAAGGGTCGCGTGACGATCAGCACGCCGGAAAACCCGACCAGCACGGCGATGAGGCGGCGCGGCCCGATACGTTCGCCCAGCAGCGGGCCGGCGAGCAGGGCCGTGGCCAGCGGCGCGGAAAAGCTGATCGAGGTGAGCTGGGTCAGCGGCAGGTAACGCAGGGCGAGAAAAAAGCCGAGGGTCGAGCCGACGAGACACAGGGCGCGGCCGCATTGCAGGCCGAGCTTCTTCGTGCGGACGAGGTCGGGGCGACGCCATGGTTGCAGGAAGGCGACGACGACCAGCAGGCTTACGAAGTAGCGGACGCCCGCGATCTGCAGGGGCTTGAGGTCGCGGTTCAGCCATTTGGCCGATGCATCCATGCAGCAGAAGCACGCGACCGCGCCCATCAGGATGAGAATGCCCTTCAGCGGCTTGGCGGAAGAGATCGTGGTCGGTGCGCCGGCAGGCGAAGCGGTCATACAGCGACCACCGTGCTCCTTCGGGAGACGTTAATCCACCTCCTTTGCGCCGGGGCGCCGGGCTTACAGGAAGCCGAGGTTCGGTTTTGCGAAACGGCCGATGTTCGGGAGAACGGTGGGGAGGTCGGTGGTGCTGACGCCGAACCACGTGGCGAGGGTCGCGGCGTACTCGTCGACGCTCGTGGTGGGAATCCAGCGGCCGAGGCCGGTGTCGTCGGGGCCGTTGACGGACAGGGTGGGCATCTTGCCGTAGATGTTGGTGCCCTTGACGGCACCGCCGACGACGAAGGCGTGGCTGCCCCAGCCGTGGTCGGAACCGTCGCCGTTGGAGCGGAAGGTGCGGCCGAAGTCGGAGGCGGTGA
>JAPLTR010000302.1 GCA_026398065.1 Verrucomicrobiota bacterium
AGCGCGCCGTTTTCCTTCGGGTCCCAGCCCCAGAAGCGGCCCCAGGACTGGTCGGCCCAGATGCCGCCGAGGACGGTGCCCACAAAGCTGAAGAGGGTGGCGAAGCACACGATGCCATAGACCATGCGGTTAAGGGCGTCGGCGGTCTCCTTGCTCAGCGAGCGGGTGAGGGTGCCGCGGAGCACGTAGATCAGGGCGAGGAAGCCGGCGAGGAAGGTCGCCGAGTAGCCGATCGTCACGGTCACGACGTGCGTCGCGAGCCAGAAGTTGGAGTCGAGCACGGCGCGCATCATCTCCATCGTGTCGCCGCCGAGGGCGAGGTGGTGGGCGATGAGCAGCGTGGCGAAGCCGACGAGACCGGCGGCGACGCTGCCGATGGCGTTGCGGAAGAAATACTCCAGCACGAGGCAGAGCGCGACCGCACCCCAGCCGACGAAGAGGGCGGAGGAGTAGAGGTTGGTCACGGGCGGGCGGGCCTCCAGCCACATGCGGGCGCCGATGCCGGCGGTGGCGATCACGAAGGCGATGAGCACGAAGGCGAAGGCGGTCTGGCCGAGCGCGGTGGGCCACTTGAGCCACGAGACCACCGCGAGGAGGAAGGCGGCCACGTACAGGGCCATGCTCGTGTAGAAGGGCTGGGACGAATTGAAGCGGGCCTCGACGTCGCACTTCCGCATCACGGCGGGCATGCTGGCGTCGAGCGAGGCGCGGAAGGTGCGCACGGCCTGGTTGAAGGCTTCCGGCTGGTGGTTCTGCCAGGCGCGGCCGAGGTCGGCGAAGGTGACCGCGGCGGGCGCGATGCGGCCGGTGGCGAGGCTCTCGGACCAGGCGCCGCCGGCGGTCTTCCAGCCGGTGGGATCGTCGGGCTTCTCGGACGGGATCGTGCGCAGGTAGGCAAAGGAATCGAGCGAGCTGAAGACGCTGCTCATCTCGAGGAGCAGCTTCGCGTCGGCGGAGGCGCCGGGATTGGCGCCGCCCCGGGGCGCGGTCGCGGCGAGGCCGGAGGGCAGGGCCTTCTGGAAGAGTGCGACGCGGTCGAGGAAATCGGGGCTCGTCGAGTCGTTGAGGCTGTTCTGGAGGCGCTGGTAGAGGATCACGCTCTCGCGGAGCTGCACGACGGCGCTCTGGAACGGCGTGCGCAGGGGGCTCTCGGTGTCGTAGGCGAGCTTGGACTGGCGCTCGAGCTCGGCGAGGTGCCCGGAGAGCTGCTGGGCGGAAAAGCGCTTGCCGCCCGCGCCGTCGGCGGTGGTGAGGCTGAAGAGCGCGAGCAGGTCGGGATGGACGATCTCGAAGGTCTGGTAGGTGTCGGCGACCTTGGGCCGGTAGAGGACATCGAGCAACCACTCGCCCGGCGTGAGCGAGCTGCCGTCGGGCGCGGTCACGCGCTGGCGGCCCTGGGTCACGAGCAGGGTGGTGCGGGCGACGGTGTCGAGGGGCTTGAGCCGGCCGTTGACGAGGGTGGGCAGGCGGCTGAAGGCGACGACGTCGTAGGCGCCGGTGTTGCGCGGGGCGCGGAGCGTCGCGGCGACGGCGACGAGCGCGACGAGGGCCGCGAGGGAGGGGAAAAGTGACTTTTTCATGCGACGGCGGGGGTGGTGAGCTTGGCGCGGCGCTTCTGCACGAAGGCCACGAGGTGGATGCCGAACTGGGCGACGAGGCCGGCGGTCATGAGCCCGCACGCGACGTAGGGGAGGAGCCAGGACGGGTTGCGGACGACCTGGAGGATGGTGGTGCGGTCGTTGTTCTCGAAGCCGGCCTGGTAGAAGGTGAGGCCGGCGTAGCGCAGCGGGTTGTTCATGTACACGAGCACCTCGCGGTCGTCGCGGCCGTCGGGCGTGGTGAGGCGGATGCGGCTGGAAAAATTCTTCGGGATGTCGGTGCCGGCGTAGCGGTCATGGCTGAATTTCAGCAGCGTGAGGGAGAACGGCTCGTAGATGCGCTTCGGGCGGAGGGTGATCTTCCAGGTGCGGCCGCCGTAGTCGAAGCGCTGCGGGGCGACGAGGCCGGTGGAGACGAGGAAGGTGCCGGGCGAGGCGTCGGTCGCAGCGAGCTCGATGTACGCGGAGGGCATGTTGGCCTCGTTGGTCTTGTAGGTGATCGGCTGCGGGGCGGCGACGACCTCGAGGCCGATGCCGGTGGTGGCGAGCGAGGCGGGGGCGGCGGGCGCCTTCATGCGGAGCTCGGAGTTGGGATAAAAGGCCTTGGCGGTGACGCGGAAGGGCAGCTTCGGGTGCTGGACCGAGGTGTGGCGCGCGAGCAGGGCCTCGGGGATGGCGACCACCTCGTCGAACGCCGCGTCGGTGACGTCGGTGATGGCGAGCTCGTTGTCGCGGTAGCTCTCGGCGTAGTTCTTGGTGTCGCCCTCGTTGAGGCGCAGGTGGAAGTCCTCCTGCCAGAGGCCGCTGAGGAGTTCGCCGATGAGGAGCAGAATGAGGCCCGCGTGGGCGAGGAAGATGCCGGCCTTGCGCCAGGTGAACTTGAAACGCTCGATGTGCGCGGCGAGGAGGTTGAGGAGGAGGAGGCCGCCGATGGTGTAGCCGCCGGGGTAGATCGGGACCGCGACGCCGCGGACCTCCTGCATCACGATGAAGGTGCGGAACCACTTCTGCTGGATGCCCCAGATGCCGAGGTTCGTCTGGTCGAGCGTGGCGGCAAACACCAGCAGCATGCCGAAGACCAGCAGGGCCACGGTGAGGCGGAGCGAGACGAAGAAATCGCGGAGGTCGTGGAGAAGGGTCTTCATGGGGTGGCGGCGGGGGCGGCGACCTTCACGGTCTTGAGGAAGTCGAGGAAGGCGGGCTTGGCGGCGGCGACGAGGGCGTCGGGCCCGGTGAGCTTGAAGAACCACATCGCGCCCTCGTACGGGGTCATGCCACCGAGGATACGTTGGGCGTTGGCGTCGGTGGAGGCAAGGTCGACGACGGTGAACGCGAGGCCGTTGGCGGTGAAGCGGGTGGCGGCGGCCGGGAGGTCGGCCTCGGCGATGGGCGGGAGCGACACCTGGCCGCGCCAGCGGTTGATGTTGGCGAGTTCGCCGCCGACGGCGCCGGGGAAGGCGGTGATGGAGAGGTCGGCGGTTGCGCCGGCGTCACCGGTGACGGTGAAACTGCCCTTGCGCATCGCGCCGAAGGGCTTGGCCTGCCAGGCGGCGGGGGCGGTCCAGGTCAGGCCGGGACCGCTGGCGGTGGGGACGGCCGTGCCGGCCATCGTGGCGCCGGGGGCGGCGGGCTGGACGCCGGCGGAGGGCGCCAGGTCGGCGCCGGCGGGGGCTGCGGCGGTCATCGAACTCGGGAGCGCGGCGTCCTTTTCCTTGGGCACGCGGTACGTGGTGACCTCGGTCTTGCTGCAGCCGGCCAGGACGAGGACCAGTGCCAGGGTGGCGGCGCGGCGGGGCCGGGGACGGAAGAAAATGCGCGGTGGGGTGGTCATATTTTGTGGTGGTGAGAAGACCGTCTCAGTGTGGCAGAACTCGCGGGGTAGTGACTCCGCATGGCTTGCACTTGACTGCTCAGTCCTTGTGAAAGCACCCTGCGGGGTCCGTCCCCCTTGTGCAAGGGTAGGCAAGGTTTGCGTGAGATGGAGCAAGGAATGCGCAGCAACAATCCTCCCCCAATGTCATACTCAGGCCGAAATTGTACTCCATGAAACCAACCACCCGACTCCTCCTCACCGCGCTGGCCTTCGCTGCTGGCGCCGCCGTCAGTGTTGCCGCTCCGGCCAGCGAAAACTGGGAAAACCACTGCGCCAAGTGCCACGGGGCCGATGGCAAGGGCCAGACCAAGGCCGGCAAGAAACTTCAGGTGAAGGACTACACCGACGCCAAGGTGCAGGCCGAAATGAAGGATGCCGACATGATCAAGGCCACGACCGACGGCGTCATGGACAAGGCCGGCAAAGAGCGGATGAAAGCCTACAAGGACGAGATCTCGGCCGCCGAGATCAAGGAACTCGTGGCCTACATCCGCAAGTTCAAGGCCTGAGCGACGTTCTTTTCCGAGCGTAGCGCCGACGCGGCGGGCTCCGGCTCCCGCGGCGGCGTTTCACGCGCCCGATTTCAACCACCCCCACGACCATGTCCGACTCCCTTCCCACTCCACCTGCGGCCAACTCCAAACCGCGCTCCCATTTCAACAATTGGATCAGCGCCATCGGCGGGGTGGTGGCGGCCGGAGGGCTGTTCTCCTTCTTCTTTCTCGCGTGGATGGACCTGGTGAAGGGGGACAAGAACCCGTACCTCGGGATCTTCACGTACATCGTCGCGCCGGGCTTCCTGATCGCGGGGCTCGCGCTGGTGTTCTTCGGGGCGTGGGCGCAGCGGCGGTGGGCGATCAAGCACGCGGCCACGATGCCGGACAAGTGGCGGCTGGATTTCTCCAACCGCACGCAGCGGCGGCGGCTGTTGGCGTTTGGCGCCAGTGCGGCGCTGTTCATCGGGCTGAGCGCCTTCGGCAGCTTCCAGACGTTTCACTATTCGGAGTCCACGATGTTCTGCGGCCAGGTCTGCCATGAGGCGATGAACCCGGAGTTCGTCACGTATCAGCGCGGCGCGCACGCCCGCGTCGCCTGCGTCGAGTGTCACGTCGGGTCCGGCGCGGAACACTTCATCAAGGCCAAGATCAACGGCACGCATCAGCTCATCGGCGTCCTCCTTAACAACTACAACCGGCCGATCGAGACGCCGGTGAAAAACCTGCGCCCGGCCCAGGACACCTGCGAAAAGTGCCACTGGCCGGAGAAGTTCGCCGGCAACATCCAGATCGATTTCGAACATTTCCTCTCGGACAAGAAAAACACCTCCTACACCGCGCGCATGCTGCTGCATGTTAACAAGAGCGCCCCGGGCGGACTCTTCGGCGGCATCCACTGGCACGTCAGCAAGACGGACCGCGTCGAATACTACGCGGCCGACTTCAAGCGGCAGGACATCCCGTGGATGCGCGTGACCAACCTGCAGACCGGCGCCGCCAAGGTGTTTCGCACCGAGGCGTTCAAGGGCGAACCGCCGGCGGACAAGATCCGTGTGATGGACTGCATCGACTGCCACAACCGGCCGGCGCACGTGTTCCCGACCGCCAACGCCGCCGTGGAGAGATCCATGGCGATGGGCACCCTCAGCACCAAGCTGCCCAACATCAAGCGCGTCGCCGTGCAGGCGCTGACGCAGAAGGAGATCACCAGCGAAGCGGCCGCGCCGCAGAAGATCGCCGACTTCATCCGCTCCAAGTACACCGATCCCGCCCTCGCCGCCGAAGTGGCCGCGTCCGTCACGGCGGTGCAGGGCGTCTTTGCGACCACGGTGTTCCCCGAGCGCAAGGCCGACTGGCGCGTGTACCCGAACAACATCGGCCACAAGGACTGGCCCGGCTGTTTCCGCTGCCATGACGACAAGCACAAGACGGCCGACAACCAGAAGGTCCGCTCCAGCGACTGCAACTCGTGCCACGTGATCATCGCGCAGGGCAAGGGCGCGGACCTCGAAACCCTCTCGGCCAAGGGCTTCCCGTTCAAGCATCCGGACGGCGACCCCGACGCCGACCTCTCGTGCAGCGACTGCCACAACGGTGGTATTCAGAAATAGGTGACGGGAAGGGCCGCCCCGCCGCGGGCGCGGCGGCCGGGCAGAATCTGCGGGGTCCCGGGCTTTTTGGACAAGGAGCGCGCATCACCGGCCAAGGGCTGCGTAGCCGCACCGTGGAAATTGCCGCATACTCGGCGCCATGAAACCCCTGCGTGTCGCGCTCCGGTTCGCCGCCCAAGCGGGCCTGCTGTTCGCCGCGATGGCCCTGAATGCGCGCGCCGTGGAGGCTGCCGCCCAGCCGAAGTTTGGCCCGCCGCCGGCACCCGCCCTGGCGAACAAGGAGTGCATGGACTGCCACGAGGCGGAGTTCAAGGCGCGCAAGAGCGGCCAGCCGAAGGAGTGGGTCGGGGTGCGGCCCGAGCCGTTCGCCAAATCCGTTCACGGCAAGGCCAACTGCGTCGACTGTCACAGCGGCATCAAGGAGGCGGAGCACGGGTCGAAAGTGCCGCCGGCCCAGTGCGCTTCCTGCCACGAGAAAGAGGCCGGCCAGTATGCCACGAGCATCCATGGCATGAGCCACAAGATGGGCGCATCGGATGCGGCGGCCTGCGCGAGCTGTCACGGCACGCACGAGATGGTGCCGGTGAAGCAGGGCAACTCGCCGGTGTTCAAGCTCAACCTCGCGAAGACCTGCGGCACCTGCCACGACGACGCCAAGCTCACCAAGGAATACCGCATGGGGAAGACCGAGGCGGCGGGCCACTACCTCGACAGCATCCACGGCAAGGCGCTCGTCAAGATGGGTCTGATCGTCGCCCCGTCCTGCAACGACTGCCATGGTGTGCACGACATCAAGCGCTCCATCGACAAGGACTCCCGCTCGAACCACGCGAACATCGCCAAGTCCTGCGGCACCTGCCACGTCGGCATCGAGGACACCTACAACGCGAGCGTGCACGGCCAGTTGCTCAAGAAGGGCGACAAGAAGGGTCCGGTCTGCACCGACTGCCACAGCGCCCACGACATCGAGAAGCCGGCGACCGCGCACTTCAAGGGTGCGAGCGACCAGAGCTGCGGCAAGTGCCATGAGGACCGCCTAGAGCACTATCGCGAGACCTACCACGGCAAGGCGATGGCGCTCGGCCAGCCGAACGTCGCCTCGGACGTCGCCGCGTGCTACGACTGCCACGGGCACCACGACGTGTTTCCCGTCAGCGACCCGCGCTCGCGCCTGCACAAGGACAAGATCGTCGGCACCTGCTCGCAATGTCACCCGGGCGTGAACGCGAAGTTCACCGAGTACGCGCCGCACGCCAACCCGCTCGACAAGGTCAACTACCCGGGGCTCAACAAGGTGTTTCTGTTCATGACCGCGCTGCTGATCGGCGTGTTCTCGTTCTTCGGGCTGCACACGGCGTTCTGGCTCTTCCGCTCGATCTACCTGTACCTGCACGACTCGAAGTCGTTCCGCGAGGCGAAGGTCTCGGCGCACGTGGACGACGACACGTTCACGCGCTTCACGCCCTTCGAGCGCATGCTCCACCTGATGATGGTGACGAGCTTCCTCACGCTGGTGATCACGGGCATGCCGCTGAAGTTCTACTACACCGACTGGGCGAAGATCATGTTCCGCTTCATCGGCAGCGCCGAGGTGGCGCGCACACTGCACCACTACGCGGCGGTCGTGACGTTTGCGTATTTCATCCTTCATGTGGGCAGCCTGATCCCGGAGTTCTGGAGCAAGCGGCACACGCTGCGCGACCCAGCCACGGGCAAGTTCAAGCTGTCCCGCGTCTGGGCGACGGTGTTTGGACCGGACTCGATGGTGCCGTCCTTCCAGGACTGGCGCGACTTCATCGCCCACCAGAAATGGTTCTTCGGCAAGGGCCCGCGCCCGCAGTTCGACCGCTGGACGTATTGGGAGCGCTTCGACTACTTCGCGGTGTTCTGGGGCATCGCCATCATCGGCTTCTCCGGCCTGGTGCTGTGGTTCCCGAAGTTCTTCACGCTCTTCCTGCCCGGCTGGGTGATCAACATCGCCATGGTCGTGCACTCGGACGAGGCGCTGCTGGCCGCCGGCTTCATCTTCTCATTCCACTTCTTCAACACGCATTTCCGCATCGAGAAATTCCCGATGGACACCGTGATCTTCTCCGGCCGCATCTCGAAGACCGAGATGCTGCACGAGCGGAAACGCTGGTACGACCGCCTGCTGGCCGCCGGCCGCCTGGAGGTCTACCGCGTGAAGGCCGACGATTGGGAAGGTCGCAAGAACATCGCCAAGACCATGGGCTTTATCTTCTTCGGCACCGGTCTCGTGCTCCTCGTGCTGATCGTCTACGCGATGGCCTCGCGGCTGGGCCACTGAGCGGGTCACGGACCCGGCTGCGCGAACGGTCGCGCAGCCGCGAGTTCAGGTGAGCCGCCGAATCCGCCGGCCGCTCAGTGCGCGAGCTTGGCGGCGACAAACGCCACCAGCAGGTCGGGTGCAAAGGTCCGCCGGTCAAACGAGAACATCGTCCCTTCCGGATATCGCTTGGCGGTCTTCTGCAAGGTGGCGGTCCGCCTGCCGAACGGCCCGGCCTTGAGCAGCGCGACCGCCTTGCCGCCCAGAATCAATGAAAGCTGAAAGTCGTCCCGCTTCGGGATGAAATAGAACAGGCGGCGCCGCTTCAGCAGGTGGATCCGATACCACCCGGAGCGGTCGGAGTACTTCCATTCCATGGTCACCCCGGGTTGGAGGGACCGGACGTCGGCGAAAAAAGCTTCGAGGGGCCCAGACGTGTCCCCGAGAGCCGCCGCCAGGTCTGCCTCGTCGGGCGGATGGGCCGCGAGGGGGAAGGCGGCAGCCGGATTCATTGCAGGCTTGGCCTTCACGGAGCGTTTCGGCGCGGCGGTCAGTACTCGGGTGGCTCCTCGGACTTGTTGGCCGCCGGGGCGTTGGTCGCAAGGAGGCGTTCGAGGCCGTCGTAGGTGCAGAGCTCGTGCAGCGCGAAGTCGATCAGCTCGGCGCGCACGAGCGGCAGCGTCGCGAGATGCTTGCGCGCCTCGGCCACGTCGGCGCACTCCAGCATGATGACCGCGCGGCGGTCGGCCTTGGTGAACCAGATCTCGCGGATGATGGAGCGTTTCTGGAGCTCCCAGACCACCGCCGCCTCTTCGCGGAGGAGGTCTTGGAGGTTGCGATGCATGGGGAGGGGCAGCTCCCGTTCGATGGCGAGGATGCGCATGGGGATGGTCTCCGGTTGGAAGGAAGGGACCGGCACCGGCGACGCGGGCGGCGGCTAGGGTGACGGCGGTGGGGCGGGTGGCGGGGCGGTCGGCTTCGCCGCCTCCGCCGCTTTCAGTTCGGCGAGTTGGAGGGGGTGTTCCTCAAGCAGTTCCTCCTCGGACATCCGGCCGGTGAGCCAGGCGAGGTTCATGGGGTAGACGTCGGGGTTGAAGACGACGAAGTAGAAGTGCCAGACGATGATCGCGAGGGTCGCGAGCACCGCCTCGTAGAAGTGGATGGTGCGCGAGATATCGAAGCCCAGTTTCGAGAAGAAGCCGATCGACGTGTTGTCGAACCAGAGGATCGCCCCCGTGATGCCCATCAGAATGGTGCCCCACATCATCGCCCAGTACTCGGCTTTCTCGATGTAGCTGAAGCGCGGGAAGGCGGGCTTGGTTGGGGAGAGGCCGAGGTTGTATTTCAGCACGCCCCACGGATCGGTGACGTCGCGCCAGCGCGGGAGCAGATCGCGGATCAGGGAGCGGCCGGGCTTCGTGAATGCGAGATAGCTCAAGTGCCACACCCCGGCGACGCAGATCACGACTCCGGCGATGCGGTGTGCCAGGCCGCGCCATTCGAAGGCCCGCGTACTGAGGTTGCGGATGCCGACGACCCACCAGGCCTCGGGGTAGCGGAGCATGAAGCCGGTGACGACGAGCAGGGTGAAACTCAGCACCAGCACGCCATGCTGCGCCCGCTCATGGGCGGTCATGCGCAAATAGAGGCGGTGGGCCACGTGCTCCGGCTCGATGAGTCCTTTCTGAATCGCGAGCTTGCGGCGGATCTTCTTCAGGAAATCGAGCAGGTTGTGGACAAACATGCCCCCGACCACGACCACGATGAGGAGGGTGTACAGGCTCGCGATGAGGTAGAGGATCGGGCTGCTGCCGTCCTTGCCGTCCGCGGTCTCCGGGCTGACGTGGACCTTGCCCACGGCGAAGCGCGCGGTCGCGCCGGCGTGGCACTGGCCGCAGGTCTGCACGAGGTTGGAGGGGTGGATGGTCGACGCCGGGTCCTTCTGCGACTTGATGCCGTGGGAATTGTGGCAGCTCGCGCAGTTGACCACTTCGACGGAGCCGCCGCGGACGGCGAGTCCGTGGAAGCTGTCCGCGAAGGTCTGGAACGACTGTGAAGGCAACCCATACTTCTGGGTCAGGCGCAGCGAGGCGTGGCAGTTGCCGCAGACC
>JAPLTR010000099.1 GCA_026398065.1 Verrucomicrobiota bacterium
ATGCGCGAAAAGATGTTTTCGGCGAAAAACGCGCAGACTTCGCAGGTAAGCACGGCGAGCACGGGGACTTCGAGTCCGACGAACGCGAAGCGCGGATCGCGCAGATCGAGCTCCAGCATGTGCACCAGGGGCCGGCTGCACCACGGACAGGAGCCGGAGGCGGGCGCGAAGGTCCTGACCCCCGGATCGGCGGCGGTGTCGGGTGGGGCGGAATTGACGGCCCAGCATTCGCGATGGAAGAGGTCTCGGCGCCGGCCGTCGCGCAGCTCCCAGCCGCCCGTATGGGCGTAGCCGTTGGGTCCGACGTACAGGGATGCCCGCCAGGGCGGCGGCTGGCGCTCCCACCGGGCAAACGCCTGCTGCGTCGGCTCGTCGCCGATCCATGCCAGCGCGCAGAGGGCGTGATTCACCGACCGGGAGTCCTCGTTGGCCGCATCGAAGGTATCCAGAAAGTGGATGATCTGGTCGCGGATCTCCGCGGGGCTGTCCCGGAAAATGACCGCCGGCCAGAATTCACCCGATTCGAGCCACGCGGATTGCAGCCGGCTGAGATCGTGGTCGGTCAACGTGGCGAGATACCTCGCGAGGTCCTCGCAGAGGTTGATGTCGGTGGTGTCGAGCGCGAGATCGATCAACCGTTCGGCCTGTGCCGGCGAAAGCGAAGCGTACATATCCCGAACTGAATTGGGCGGCGGCGCATAGGTGACCAGCGGGTCGAATTTTCGCCGCGTGTGACGCACGCGGATAAGGTCGACCGGGTCGGTAAGGCCGGCGTAGGGATTCACTTGGCGGCGGTTCTTGCGGATATGCTCCTGCCGTTCGGCATCGAGTCGGGCACCCACACACCTCATGCATAAGCCGCCGGTGCGGGCCGCAGTCGCGGGCAGGATGACGTGGTCACACCCGACGGCGGCGCATTTGATCTTTTCCGGGTTTTCCGTCATGCGCCGGGTAGGTCGTGATGGCTCAGAACCCCCGCGCCTCGATCTGGATGTTCAGGCCGAAATGGCTTTCGCGGCGGGGGCCGGAGTAGAGGCTCACGATGTAGGAGACCAGCCAGGTGTTGCCGAGGTTCTGAGCGAGGCCGTAGGCCTGCTCGTTGAAGCGGCGCTTGCGGGCGTCGTAGTGCAGGCGCGCGAGGGCTTCGTAGGTCTCGTTCAGGCGGATGCGGCCGTCGAGCTGGTAGTCCTGGATCTGGTGGCGGAGGAAATTGTTGGCGAAGCGGAACGACCAGATATCGCCGTCGCGGAGGGTGACGCCGGAGTTGAGCTCCTGCAGCGTGAAGCTCTGCGGGGTGAAGCTCTGGTAGAGGTCCACCGCGATCCATTTCGCCGGGGCGAAGGCGACGTCGGTGTGGATCGCGGACACGTCGCGTTCGCCGGGGGCGCGCTTGAAGCGGAAATCGTTCGCGATGTTGAAGGTGAAGAGGTCGCGGGAGCCGTACACGGGGTCGCGGGTCTGGAGCGTGTTGTCGAAGCCGAGGCGGAGGATGTTGGTGGCGGTGAGGTCGTCGATATTTCGCTGGTCGCCGAGTCCGAGGGGCTGGAGGTAGGTGGCGAAGGTGCGGTCGTCGATCTTGGGGATGCGGCCGGTGCCCTTGTTGGCCTCGGGGATGTAGCGGTAGCTCACGCGCGGGGTGAGGAGGTGGCGCAGGCCGTCGATCTTCCAGAGGGGATTCTTGTAGTCGAAGGTGGCGCTGGTGCGGACCGCGAGGTCGGCGCCGACCCCGCCGAGGGTGCGGGTGTAGGTGCCGTAAGCGCTCGACGAAGCCGTTGCCGACGGCGACGGGCAGGAGGTCGAAGCGCACCTCGGGGAGGCGCTCCTGGATGAGGTTGAAGGAAGTGGGCTGGAGGCGGGCGAAGGCGGAGACGAAGTAGTTTTTGCCCTCATACACGGCTTCGACGAAGGTGTCGGGCTCCTGCACGGGGAAGAAGGCGCGGGGGCGGAAGTCGCGGACGACCTCGGAGTCCTTCCACCAGTTGAGCTGGGCGGTGAGGGAGAGGTTTTCGCCGAGCTTCTGCTCGTGCTGCCATTCGACGTAGCCGCGGTTTTCGGGGACGGGGCGGCCGAGGAGGTCGTTCTTCTTGTCGCCGTGGTCGTTGATGTAGCCGGTGCGGAAGTAGCCGCGGAGGTCGGCGTTGCCGTCGGGGCCGCGGCCATAGCTGCCGGAGGGGCCGAACATCACGCCGCGGGCGGAGTAGATCCCGACGTCGCCGCCGAGACGGACGCCGGCGGCGGTGGGGAGGTGGAGGCCGGCCTCGGCGAAGGCGCCGAGGGAGGAGCGGTAGCCGCCGTTGAGGGTGGCGAAGGAGACGAAGGGTTCCTTGAGGTCCTGTTGGAAGCGGGGGAAGGGGAGGGGTTGGGCGTGGCCGATGCCGGCCTGGGCGCCCTCGGTGCGGAGGCGCTGGCCGGGGGCGTAGATGACCTTGTCGGCGCGGAAGGTGGGCTGCCAGGGGCCGGGCTCGCCGTAGGTGACGGTGGCGCGGTTGAGGGTGATCTCCTTCAGGGAACCGGAGGCGGACTCGCCCTCGGCGTAGTAGGGATAGGTGCCGAAGCGGACATGCTCGGCGGTGAAGGTCTCGGTCGCGCGCTGGAGGACGAGCTTGTCGGCGAGGAGGCGGACCTCCCGGCGGGTGAAGACGACGTGGCCGGTCGCGGTGATGGTGACGGCGTCGCCTTCCTTCTTCATGCGGAGCTCGTCGGCGGTGAGCAGGGTGATGCCATCGGTGGCGCGGGCGTCGCCGCGGAGGACGTTTTCGTTGGTCTTCTGGTCAAACTCGCTGGTCGCGGAGGTCACGACGAGTTCTTGGCCGCGGGAGAGGGGCGCGGCGAGGGCGAGGAGGGCGAGGAGGGCGAGACGACGGATCACGGGCGGAGCAAAGGCGGCGGGTTGGGCGCAAGCAAGCCCGCGAATGGGCGCAAATATGGCGCGGTTTTGGCTTTTGCGGAGGCGGACCACCACCCATCTTCCGCCCGCCACATGTCCCGCCCAACCGTCCCGCCCTCGTCCGCCCTCAAGGAACTGTCCGCCCTCCGCGCCGAGGTGCGCTCCCTCGGGAGCGCCCTGGGCCGGGTGATCACCCGGCTGGAGGGGCGGGAAACCTTCGACACGGTCGAGACCCTGCGCCGGCTGGCCAAGGCCCGCCGGACCGGCGACCACGCGGCGGCGAGCCAGCTCGGCAAGGCCGTGGCGGCGCTGACGCCGACGGAGGCATTCAACCAGGCGATGGCGTTTACGCTGTATTTCGAGCTGGTGAACCTCGCGGAGGAGAATTTCCGGATCTTGCTGCTGCGGCAGCGGCGCGCGGCGCGGCTGATGGGCGGCCAGGCGGGCGAGAAGCCGATGCGCGAAACCATCGAGGCCGCGGTGCTGGAACTCAAGCAGGAGGGCGTGGACCCGGCGGCGATGCAGGCGCTGGTGGACCGGCTGGGGATCGAACTGGTCTTCACGGCCCATCCCACGGAGTCGAGCCGGAGTGCGTGGAGCGCGAGATCGCCTCGCTGTGGCTCACGGACCGGAGCCGCGTGGCGCGGCCCGAGGTGGCCGACGAGGCGCGCACGGGGCTGTGGTATTTCGACACGACGCTGTTTGCGACGCTGCCGCGCCTGCAGGCGGACCTGGAGGAGGCGCTGGCCCGCCACTACCCGACGGTGAAGGCGCCGGTGCGCTGGCTGACGTTCGGCTCGTGGATCGGCGGCGACCGCGATGGCAATCCCAACGTGACCTCGGCGGTGACCGCCGAGGTGCTGCTGCTCAACCGCCGGCTCGCCATCGAGAAGGTGCGCCTCGCCGCGCGCGAGCTGGCGCGCACGCTCACCGTCAGCGACCGGCGCGACAGCGTGGTCCCGGCCCTGAAAAAGGAGCTGCGCGTCAATCTCCACCTTTCGAAGCACATCGAGGAGCTGACGAAGCGGTATCCGCATGAGCCCTACCGGCTCCTGCTCGGCGTGCTGCGCGAACGGCTCACGCAGGCGGTGGGCGAGGTGCGCGACGGGCGCGTGCTCGCCGCGGAGACGGTGGTCGGCTCGTGTTTCGACCGCGCGACGGTCGCGGAGACCTACGAGACGATCCGCGCGAGCCTCGCGGCGGGCCGGGGCGCGCTGCTCACGGGCGGGGAGCTGCGCATCGCGACGCAGCAGCTGGAGATCTTCGGCCTGCACACGGCGCGGCTCGATCTGCGCCAGCACTCGTCGCACCACGACACCGAGGGACTGGGCATCTATATCATCAGCATGACCGACGGCGTGTCAGACCTCCTTGAGGTGGAGCTGCTGCAAAAGCTCACCGGGGCCGACCTGCCCATCGCGCCGCTCTTCGAGACGCTCGACGATCTGCAGCGGGCGCCGGAGATTTTGTCGGCGCTGTTCACCTTGCCGGGACGACGCGCCCCCGCGCACCAGCACGTGATGCTGGGCTATTCGGATTCGAACAAGGACTGCGGCTACCTCACGGCCAACTGGGCGCTGTTCCAGGCGCAGGACAGGATCGCGGCGGTGTGCGCGGCGGCGAAGGTGCGGCTCACGCTGTTCCACGGCCGCGGCGGCAGCGTCGCGCGCGGCGGCGGTCCGGCGGCGAAGGCGATCCTCGCGCAGCCGGCGGGGCTCCGCGACGGGGGCGTGCGCGTGACCGAGCAGGGCGAGGTGCTCTCGACGCGTTACCACGATCCGGACCTCGCGCACCGCATCCTCGAGCAGATGGCGTACGGCGTGATTTTGGGCACGCACGCGGCGGAGCAGGCGCACCCGGTGCCGGCGGCGTGGCAGGAGGCGATGGAGACGATGAGCGCGGCGGGGTTTGCGGCGTACAAGGCCGTGGTGCACGACGACCCGCAGTTCCTGGCGTTCTGGAAACAGGCGACGCCGATCGACGAGATTTCCAACCTGAAGTTCGGTTCGCGTCCGACCTTCCGCCGCGCGACGACGAGCGTGGAGGACCTGCGCGCGATCCCGTGGGTGTTTTCGTGGATGCAGAGCCGGTTCAACTTTCCGGGCTGGTTCGGGCTCGGCAGCGCGCTCGACGTCATCCTGGCTCAGGGCGCGAAGGGCCGGAAGCTCCTGCGCGAGATGCACGAGGGCTGGCCGTTTTTCCAGACGCTGATCGACAACGCCCAGCTCACGATGCGCAAGGCCGACATGGGCATCGCCGCGCTCTACGCCTCGCTCGTCGAGGACGAGAAGATCCGCCGGCGCGTCTTCGCGCTGCTCGAGGCGGAGTTTGCGCGGACGGAGGCGGCGATCCTCGCGGTGACGGGCCAGAAGCACCTGCTCTCGCGCGAGCCGGTGCTGCGGCAGTCGGTCGAGCTGCGCAATCCCTACATCGACCCGTTGAACTACCTTCAGGTCGAGATGCTCCGGCGGCTGCGCTCCGGCGGCAAAGTCTCCGCCGAGGAGACCGAGGCGG
>JAPLTR010000081.1 GCA_026398065.1 Verrucomicrobiota bacterium
GCTCGACGCCGCGGGACTGTTCGTTGGAGTTGACGGTGCGGCGCTCGTTGTTGAGGCCGTTGATGACCTCGACATACTTCGGGTCGCCGGGGAGGATGTTGTTCGGATTGATGAGATCCTCGAGCTGCGTGAGGCTGAGCGCGTCGGGGTTCCAGGCGTAGGCGGCATTGGTGCGCTGGGTGTCGTACACGCCGAGCGTGTAGCTGATCTTGCGCTGGAAGAGCGAGCCCTTGAGGCCGACCTCCTTGGTCTTGCCGAGCACGGGTCCGATGTCGGGGCCGTAGAAGACCTGGCGCGACTGCCAGTTGAACGACTGGGAATTCTCGCCATAGAGGTTGGCGGTGAAGGCATCGCTGCGCCAGACGGTGAGCGTGGCGCCGAACATCTTGCTCACGGCGGAGAGGTCGAAATTCTGGTCGTAGGTGTAGAGATCGGGGCGCTCCCACGGAAGGCCGGGGTTGTGGAAATAGCCCTTGGCGTCGGTGTTGCTGGTGTAGGCAGCCTCGGTGGGGATCTTGCGCTTCAGGGCGTTCCAGCTCGCGCCGACGAGGGTGTGCAGGCGGCCCCCGAAGTACTCGCCGGAGAGCGAGGCGGTCTGCGTCTGCGAATAGCGGATGTCGACGAACGGGCCGGTGTTGGTCGTGCTCTCGTAGATCGTGGGCTTGAAGGTGGGCGTGGTCTTGAGATTGGGGATGAGGAACTGGTCCCAGAAGGCGGCGGTGCCGTAGTTCGGGTCGTCCATGTAGGCGCGGAAGCGGACGCCGTTGGCGGAGATCAGGCCGGCGCCGAGCTCGTTGGCGAGGCCGGTGCGGCGGGAGAGCTTCACGTCGCGCTGCTTGAGCGCGGTAAGGACGAGGAGCTGTTTGCCGAAGCGGCCGAAGTCGAAGGGATATACCGCGCCGATGCGGCCGGCCTTGACGACATTGCCGAAGACCTTGAACGCCGCGCCGCCGATCGAGTACTCGATGTAGGGGCGGCCCGCGCCGTCGACGCTCAGGACGGGCGGCGTCTGGCTGGTGCCGAAGGAATTGTCATTCCGGTCTTCGTGCTGGAACTGCTGGTTGTAGGCGAACTCGAGGGAGAGCTTGCCGATGCGCTGCTCGAGGGTGACGTTGGCGACGTTGAAGATGCGGTTGTTGTAGTCGACCGTGCCGAGCACGTTGGTGTACTGGTCGAAGCCCGTGAAGGTCTTGTACGTCCCGTTGGGCAGGCGCACGGCCTGGGTCTGGCCGGCGAGGAGCGAGACGGCGTTGCCCGAGGGGCCGCTGCGATCGGTGGCGGACACGGGGAAGTTCGAGGTGCGGTAGAAGATTTCGCCGTCGGAGGTGTAGTACCACGTGTTGTTGGTGGAGAAGCCGCGGCCGGCGGCGGCAACGTCGTTGACGGCGAGGGCGCTGTCGGCGCGCACGCGGTTGGTCACGCCGCGCTCGAACTCCGCGCGGATGGTCGTGGTCTTGAACGGCTCATAGCTGAGCGCGATGTCGCCGGCGCGGAAGACGTCGTTGGTGTTCTTGACGTAGGTCTTGTTGCGGCGGTTGGCGAGGTTCAGGCGGACGGCGAAATTGCGCGTGAGGCGGCGGTTGACATCGAGTTGGAAGCGGTAGGCGTCGTAGGAACCGTAGTTGACGAGCAACTCCTCGAAATCGCGCGCGCGGGCGCGCTTGGTGTAGATGGTGGCCTGGCCGCCCGGCTGGGAATCGCCGAACATGAGGGAGTTCGAGCCCTTGTTGAAATCGTAACGCTCGACGTTGTACGAATCGGACGGGACGTACCACGTGAAGAAGTTGCGCGACATGCCGCTGCCGGCGAGACCGCGGTAGGTGATGCGGTCCTCATTGCGCGACTCGAGGCGCGGCGAGACGGTGACGCCCGAGACGTACTGCGCGGCGTCCTCCAGGCTGAAGGCGCCGACATCGCGCATAAACTCGGCCGTGATCACGTCGACCGTCACGGGGAGCTTTTCCAGCTCCTGGTTGGTGCGGCTGCCGATGAGCGTGGTCGTCGCCTGCCAGGATTTGTCATCGGTGTCCGAGACCGTGAAGGGCGAGAGGGCCACGACCTCCGCGTCCGGATCCACCTCGCCGGGGGCGAGGGGCTTCTTTTTTGCGGGCGCCTTGGCGGGCGTTTTCCCGGGCGGGGTGGCCGGGGCGGACGGTGGTGGGTCGGCGTAGGGTTGGGGAGGGGAACGCCGCGGGCACCGTACGGTTCCGCGCATGAACGACAAGGCGGGAAATTTGACGCGCACGAAAGTGCGCTGGGCGGCACCGCGAAGTTCGCCCTTTGGGCGCAGGCCTGCCGCGTGGCGCGGGGCATCTCCCGGGTCCGAGGCTCCCGCGGCGGCTCAGCGCGAGGCCGGTGAGCCTCGTGAACCTCTCCCCCGCGCTCGGGGCGCCCTGCGGCCGGCCGCCGCCGACGACCTGCTCGAATCTCGTGGCCGAGCACCCCCACGCCGCGGTGAAGGGACGATGGCCGCACGGCGGCCCGCGCACGCCGCAGCTGGGGTGCACTCCTCATTCACCCAAGGCTGAAATAGCGCTATAGTGAATTGAAACCGGCTCTATAGAGTCGCCCCCACCTCTCCCGGTTGACCCCTCCCGCTGCAGCTCCCATGTTGACTCCTGCTGACACCATCGTTCCCGCGGTGGGCAATTCGATTGTCGCGCGCCTCCGGCGGTCGGGACTGTTCACCGACTATCAACGCGCCTTTGAGAGCATCACGGGACTGCCCCTGATGCTGCGGGAGGCCGGATCGTTTCGGACCCCGCTGCAGGGCTCGCACCAGGTGAATCCGTTTTGCGTCCTCATGACACAGACGAACAAGACCTGCGCGGCCTGCCTGCAACTGCAGCAACGCCTCGAGGACGCGGCGACGCGCGAGCCGCGGACCCTGCCATGCTACGCCGGCCTGAGCGAGTCCGCCGTGCCGGTGCGGCTCGGTGACCAGGTGCTCGGCTACCTGCAGACCGGCCAGGTGTTTCTCCGGGCGCCGACGAACCGGCGCTTCCAGCGCGCCGTCCGCCACCTCGGGGACGGGCCGGCCCCGGCGGACCTGCGCCGGATGGAGTCCGCGTACTTCCAGACGCGGGTGCTCACGGCCCGGCAATACCGGTCGGTCGTGCGGCTGCTCGCCACCTTTGCCGAGCATCTGGCGATGGTCAGCAACCAGATGCTGCTCACCGGCGCCGCCACCGAGTCGGGCGTGATCGCAAACGCGCGCCGGTACATCGCGGCGCACCAGACCGAGAAAATCTGCCTGGCCGACGTGGCCCGCGCGGTGAACATGAGCGTGTTCTACTTCAGCCGGCTGTTCCATCAGGCGACCGGCCTCGTGTTCATGGAGTATGTCGCCCGGGCGCGCGTCGAGGCGGC
>JAPLTR010000142.1 GCA_026398065.1 Verrucomicrobiota bacterium
GTCGAGGTTGAGCGCGAGGACCTGGCGGTAGGCGTCGAGGTTGAGGTCGAGGAAGGTCTTGTCGGGCGTGATGGTGGCGCCGGGCTGGTTGCCGCCGGCGGCGTTGATGAGGACGTCGACGCGGCCCCAGCGCGCGAGGATGGCGTCGCGCGTGCGCTCCAGCGCGGCGCGGTCGAGGACGTCGCAGGAGAAGCCGAGGCACTCGCCGCCGGCCTTGGTGACATCGGCGTCGGCGGTGTCGAGCTTGGCCTGGTCGCGGCCGATGAAGACCACGCGCGCGCCCTGGCTGGCCAGGTAGCGGGCGGCGGAGCCGGCGAGGACACCGGTGGCGCCGGTGACGACGATGACGCGGCCGGTGAGATCGAAGAGGGCGGGCGGGTTGGTAGGCATGATGGAAAAGCTTAGTCGGGCATACAGAGGGCGCGGGTGGCAAGCACGACGTGAGAGGCAGAATTGGATTGTTCTGCAGGACGGTCCGGCCGGTAATTTCCGCCGGTGGTTTTTTCCTCGGTCCTCTTCCTCTTCTTCTTTCTCCCGTTGGTGCTGGCGATCGGCCTACCCCTGCAGGCACTCGCCAACCGGCGGGACGGCCGGGGTTGGGCGCTGGGCCTGGCCAACCTATGGCTGCTGGTGGCGAGCGTGGTGTTCTACGCGTGGGGCGAGGTCTACCTCGTCTGGGTGATGGTCGCGTCGTGCCTGCTGAACTATGCAGGGGGATTCTGGTGTGCGCCCGGCCGGCCGGGGCGGCGCGCGGCGTTGGTCGCGGTGGTGACGGCCAACCTCGCGCTGCTCGCCTGGTACAAGTACAGCGGCCTCGCCGTCGAACTCCTCAACCGGTGCAACGCGGCGCTCGGCCACCTCTTCGGGGCGGACATCCGCTGGACGGCTGTCGTGCTGCCCCTCGGCATCAGCTTCTACACGTTTCACGGCATCAGCTACGTCGTCGATGTGTGGCGCGGGAAGGTTGTCCCCTGCCGGAGCCTGCGGGACTTTCTGTGCTATTCGACGCTGTTTCCGCAGCTGGTGGCGGGACCCATCGTGAGGTATTCCGAAGTGGGCGAGCAGTTCAGCCAGCGGCGCGTGGGGTGGGATGACCTCGCGGAGGGTGCGCGGCGTTTCATCGCCGGCCTCGGGAAAAAAGTGCTGATCGCCAACCAGGTCGCGCCGCTCGCGGACGCGATTTTTGCGCTGCCCGAGGGCGGGCGTTCGGCGGCGGCGGCGTGGGTGGGGGTGACCGCGTATGCGCTGCAGATCTTCTTCGATTTCTCGGGCTATTCCGACATGGCGGTGGGGCTCGGGCGGATGTTTGGCTTCCGGTTTCCGGAGAACTTCGACCACCCCTACGTGGCGGGATCGATGCGTGACTTCTGGCGCCGCTGGCACATGACACTGTCGCGGTTTTTCCGTGACTACCTCTACATCCCGCTCGGCGGCAACCGCCACGGCGCGGTCCGCACCGCGGTGAACCTGCTGGCGGTGTTTGCGCTGTGCGGCCTGTGGCACGGGGCGAGCTGGAATTTTTTGGCATGGGGGCTGTTTCATGGCGTGTTTCTGGCGACGGAACGCGTGCTCGAGCCCGTCACGGAACGGACGCCCGGCTGGCTGCGGCCGCTGGGGCACGTCTACACCCTCGTGGCGGTGCTGCTGAGCTGGGTGATCTTCCGCTGTGACACCTGGGCGCAGACGCTGGGCTATTTCCGCTCGATGGCGGGCACCACGGCCAGCGGCGGGTTCACGACCATCCCCGCCCATGTCGTGACGACGGGCGTGCTCTATGCGCTGGGGGCGGGGCTCGTGCTGTGCACGCCGGTCTGGCCGGCGCTGCGGGCGCGCTTTGCGCGCTGGACCCTGGCTGACCGGGCGCTGGAGGTGGGCGAGGTCGTCGCGGCCCTCGCGATCCTCGTGCTCTGCCTGCTCTCGATGGGCGCGGTCACGCCTGGCGGGCCACGAAATTCGAAAAATGGCCCGCGGCGTTCGAGTCGTGGCTGGGGGACCATTTTCCCTCCCGGACGCGCGTCGTGCAGTGGTATGGGATCGTGCGCCACCGTTGGCTGGGCGAGCCGTCCGCGCGCGTGGTGGTGGGGCGCAATGACTGGCTGTTCTACAGCGGGGAGATGACCGTGCAGGACCTGCTGGGGCGGGACCGGATGAACGAGGAGGAGCTGTCTGCGTGGCGGCGCGCCATCGAGGGCCGGCGCGCGTGGTGGCGCGAGCGGGGGGCGGAGTACCTCCTCGTGCTGGTGCCGAACAAGTCGACGATCTACCCGGAACTGCTCCCGGCGTTTTTGCGCACGCAGATCCGTCCGGGCAAGCTGGACCAGGTGGTCGATTATTTCCGGGCGAAAGCCTCGCCGGTGCCGCTGCTCGACCTGCGAGCCGCCCTGCGCACGGCCAAGGCGCGAAACACGGTGTACTGGCCGACGGACAGCCATTGGAATGCAGAGGGACTCGCGGCGGGCTGTGACGCGATCATGGCGCGGCTGGGGCAGATGGGCGTCCCGCTCCGTCCGCCCGAGGAGCAGCCGCGGACCAAGATCGAGCGCGTGACCCGCGAGGGCGATTGCATCGGTCTGCTGACGATGAACGGGCGCTGGCCCCTCGAACCCGTTTCCCAGCTGCGGCTGCAGTTTCCCGCCGATCTGCGCGCCGTGCCGACGCCCGTGAGTGATTTTTCCGTCTGGAAGACCATGGATCCCTGGGCCATCCCGCTCGCTTTCGAACGCGATTCCGGGGTGGGGCGCGCGGTGATGCTGTGCGATTCGTTTTTCCGGGTGGGCGGGCAGCCGGGCGACGTGAATTCGCAGTCGCCCCTCATCCTGAATTTCCGCCGGTTTGTCAGCCTCTGG
>JAPLTR010000156.1 GCA_026398065.1 Verrucomicrobiota bacterium
GCAGGCGGCGGCAACTCGATGCTCGATGCTGGGCTCGCGTCTGTCGCCGGTGCCGGTCAGATTCAAGAGGCGCAGAAGGGTCTGGAGAGGCTGCGCAACTACGTCACCGAGCGCGGCATTGACACGGAAGAGCGCTACCAAGGCGGACAAGAGGCCCGCGCGCGGGAAGAGCAGAAACTGGCGAACGAGCGTTCGCGCAACGCCGGATGGAGGGACCCGCAGGTCGAGCGCGACAATGCGCGGCGACTTGTGGACGAGCGCCGCAGGGAGGCGCGCGCTTGGGAGAAGGGCGAATCGTGGGCGAAAAACCCCTATCTGCCGGACGGCTCCAATCGGAAGGAAGTCGAAGAACTGTTTCGCTCCACGGCGCACCTCAAGCCACCGCCCGCGCCCAACAAGTGGGATGCGCCCGGCGTGGGCCGCACGCCAATGCCGTCCTATCTGCCCTCATGGGCGAAGCCGAAGGGGTTCTAAATGCCGATTCCGATTCTGATGGCTGTCGCCGCAGCGGGCGCCGCAGTCGCAGGGCTCATTTCCAGCGCAATCGCCAGTGGCGACGAGGCCAAGGCGCGCCAACTCCGCGAAGACTTCGCCGCGAAATATGGCGAAATGCACGTGCCCAAGCTCGACGCACTCGTCGCGGAGACGCTGCCGCCCGACGCAGCGCGCCGCTACTCGGCCGCCACGCAGTCGGGCAAGTCAATGCTCGCCGCGCAGCTCGGCCTGCAGGAGATTGTCGACGAGCAGGGCGAGACGCCGGAAGACGCGGCGGCCTACGCGCGCTCGCGCATGGAAGCGGCCGGGCAGGAGGCGAGCGGGCGCGGTGCGATTGCGCGGTCACTCAACGCGCGCGGGCTCTCGGGCTCGGGCATCGAGGCGGCGCTGATGGCGAGCAACGCGCAGGCGGCCACCAACCGGCTCAACACCTCCGGGCTCGAGCAGGCGGCCGACGCGCGCGCTCGGCGCATGGCGGCGCTGCAGCAACTCGGCTCTATGGGCGCGCAGGGGCGCGGCCTTGAGCTCCAGAGCATGGGTGCGGCCGACGCCATCAATCAGTTCAACGCCCGGCAGCGGACGGACACGAACAAGTACAACCAGAGCCTCAAGCAGCAGGAATACGACAACGAGATGGCGAAGCTCTCGGCGCAGGGCAACGCGATGAACGGCGTCGCCAACAGTTACGAGCGCGGCGCGCAGAACACCCGCAACACCGGCGCGGCGGTCGGGAATGCGTTCATGTCGGCGGCCGGTGGTGCTGCTAACTTCTTCGCGCGTGACGAAGACCCACGAAAGAAGAGGGGCTAACCGATGATCGGCCAAATCAACAACCGCGTCGCACAGATGCTGCTCGCCAAGAAAAAGGAGCGGGATGCGCAGCGCCTTGCCTCTGCCCCTGGGAGCCTGGCGCGTCTGACGCACGACAACATGGCCGACCTCGGCATTCAGGCGCGGCCGCTGCCTGAGTACGAGAATGAAATCGAACTGCCTGCGCTCGGCGGCCCGACGCCCATCGGCCGACCGCAGGAAATCGAAGACGAGCCGGTCGAAGGCCTCGAGGAATACCCCCAGCCCTTTACCGCCCCGCCGACCGTCGAAGCGCAGGCTCCGGTGGTCGCCAGTCGCGCGACCGCGGAAGACGACGACGAGGCCGGTGCGCGTCGCATGGACGCGAACACGGCGCTGGCGCGTGGATTCGAGACGGCCGGGCGGCAGTTCCTTGCGGGCATGACTCGCACGCCGGTGCTCGACACGCTCACCGA
>JAPLTR010000625.1 GCA_026398065.1 Verrucomicrobiota bacterium
GTCTGTCTCGTCGACATAGAGGGCGCCTCCGCGCCGAACCAGACAGACGATGTCGACGGACTCCGGCCCCAGGCGCGTCTTCGCCTTGAGCTGCTCGTGCAGGCCCGTCTGCGAGCGCACCACCTCCGGCTCGCAGTAGCCGAGGCTGTAGAGCACGATCTCCAGCTTCCGCCGCGCCACCTCCGCCGAGTCGAGCTGCTTGATCGTCCCCGCCGCAAGGTTGCGCGGATTGGCGTAGAGGTCTTCCTCCGCCGCGGCGCGCTCCGCGTTGATGCGGTTAAATTCCTCCGCCGTCAGATAAATCTCCCCGCGGATCTCCACCACCTTCGGCGCCGCGCCCTTGAGCTCGTGCGGCAGCGTGCGGATCGTCCGCACGTTGGCCGTCACGTCGTCGCCGCGGTCGCCCTTCCCCCGCGTGACCGCGCGCACGAGCTTCCCGTCCTCGTAGGTCAGGCTCACCGCGAGCCCGTCGATCTTCGGCTCCACCGTGTAGCGCAGGTCGTCGAGCTCGAGCAGCTTCGCCAGCCGGGTGTGAAACGCCCGCACCTCCTCCTCGTTGTAGGTGTTGTCGAGGCTCAGCATCCTCTGCCGGTGCGCGACCTCCACAAAGCCCTGCGCCCGGTCGTCGCCCACACGCTGCGTCGGCGAGTCCGCGCTGGCGAACTGCGGAAACCTCTCCTCCAGCCCGGCGAGCTCGTGCTTGAGGACGTCGTACTCGAAATCTGTCACCTCCGGCTTCGCCTTCCGGTAGTAAAGCTCGTCGTGATGCGCGACCTTGGCGCGCAGTTCCGCGATCCGTGAGTGGGCTTGGTCGGGCGTCATGGGGTGAGTCTTGCGAACCGGCTTCCGCCGTCGAGTCCTTCCGATGTACGGCGCCTGTCTTGCAGACGCCTTGGCGCGAACATCCCGAGCGGCGTCTGCAAGACAGACGCCCTACATGTCCCGTCAATCGTTCCACGCCTTCGCTTCGACGGCTCAGTTTTCATTTTCGTGTATTTCGTGTGTTTCGTGGTTTCACCACTTTATCCCACCCGGCTCTACTTGGCCTCCTCCGCCGCCTTCAGCCACGCCGTCGCCTGCGGATGGCCCGGCTGCGCCTGCAGCGCGGTCCGCAGCGCCCGGAGGCCCTCGTCGCGCCGGCCCAGGCGCAGCTGCGCCAGCCCGAGCTGCGCCAGCGTATCCGGATGATTGGGACGCAGCGCCAGCGCCCGCCCCAGCGCCTCCGCGGCCTCGGCAGATTTTCCCTGCTCGTTCAGGAGGGCGCCGACGAGGTAGAGGGTGTGCGGCTCCCGCGGGTTCAGCTCCGCGGCGCGGCGGTAGTGCGCGAGCGCCTCGTCGCGCTGGCCGAGCATCGAGCAGAGGTTGCCGAGGTTGTTGTGCGCGCTCGCGTTGGCGGGCGCGACCCGCAGCGAACGCTCCAGCCGCGCCTTCGCCTCGGGCAGCCGGTTCTGCATCGCCAGCACCACGCCCGACCCGTTGAGGGCGTTCGCATGGTCGGGCTGCCGTGCCAGCACGTACTCATAGTGCTCCATCGCCTCGTCGAGCTGGTTCAGGTCCGAGAGCGCGTTGGCGAGGTTGTTGCGCACCTCGAGGTTCCCCGGCTGCGCCTTCAGCGCCGCGCGGTACAGCGGGACCGCCTCCGCCGGCCGCCCCTGCTCCGCCAGCGCGTGGCCGAGGTTGTTGTTGGCGTTCATGTACCCGGGATTGATCGTCAGCGCCGCGCGGTAGTCCGCCATCGCCTCCTCGGTCCGCCCGGCCTTGAACCGGAACAGCCCGCGGTTGTCGTGCGCCGCGTAGTTGTCCTTGGTCGCCGCGAGGGCCTGGTCGAACAGCGTGCCCGAATCCCGCCACACGCCGAGCTGCCGGGTCGTCGCCACGGCGCAGGCCGCCAGCGCCGCGGCCGCGCCCCAGGCGCACGCCAGCCGCGCGCCGGCCGTCGTGACCTTCTCGCGCAGCGTCCACAGCACCGCGAGCTGCACGCCCAGCATCGGGAGGTACGTGTAGCGGTCCGCCATCGCCTGCAGCCCGACCTGCACCGCCGCGCCGCTCACCGGCACGAGCGTGCCCAGGAACCACAGCCAGCCCACCGCCAGCCACGGCCGGCGCCGCACCTGCCAGACCGCCCCCGCCGTGAGCGCGACGACCACCGCCACGGCCGCGGCCACCGTCCCGCCCGGCCAATATCCGGGATGTGGATACAGCACCGCGAGGTCGGCCGGCACCAAAAACTTCCCGAGGTAGCGCCCCACCGCGACGACCGCGTTGGCCAGCCGCGCGTCGGCGCTCAGCGCGGCCGTGACCGCGCCGCCCGCCTGCTGCACCCGGTAGGTCGCCCAGCTCGACGCCACCACCAGCAGAAACATCGGCGCCTTCTCCAGCACGAGCCAGCCCACCGCCTCCGCCTTCGGCCCCGCGCCCCCGGCCTCCGCCGGCGCGAGCCACCCCGTCCGCCGCAGCGGCCAGAAATCCAGCAGCAGCAGCACGCAGGGCAGCGTCACCAGCATCGGCTTGGCCATCAGCCCGAGCGCGAAAGCCGCCAGCAGCAGCAGGTACCGTTTCCACGCCCCGCCGCCACCGCCCGCCGCCCGCCGCCGCTCGACGTACCCCGCATAGAGCCAGAGCACCGCGAACCAGAAAAACCCGCTCAGCACATCCTTGCGCTCCGACACCCACGCCACCGACTCCACGCGCAGCGGATGCCACGCAAACAGGGCCGCGAAAAAGGCGCTCGTCCACAGCGCCCCCGTCAGCCGCCGCAGCGCGAGAAACGCCAGCGCCGCATTGAGCGCGTGCCAGACGACGCTCGTCGCATGGTGCCCGTGCGGGTTCAGGCCGAAGAGCGTCGCATCGAGCTCGTGCGACAGCCACGTGAGCGGATGCCAGTTCGAGGCCTCGCCCGACGTCATCGCCCACTTGAGATTCTCCCAGCTCAGTCCGCCCCGCACGTGCGCGTTGGCGGTCACGTAGTCCGGGTCGTCGTAGTTGACGAAGTCGTGCGGGATCGCGCGCGCGAAGAGCAGCAGCGTCCCGACGAACAGCCCCGCCGCGATCCAGCGCACCCTCTTCGCGAGCGCCGCCGCGGCCGACGGCCCGGCCTCCGTCGCGGGTTTCGCCGGCGCGCTGCTCGCCTTGGGCTGGGATGGTTTCTTCTGCACGAAAAAGGGCAACCGTTCCGCCTAGTGGCGCGCCACCGCTGCGTCCGCCGCCGCCGCCCGCGGCCAGATCGTCCACTCCAGCGCCCGCCGGTAGCCCGCCCAGCCCCAGTAGGCCGACACCGCCAGCGCCGCCCCGAGCGTGTCCGCCATCCAGTCCGCCACCTCGACCGACCGGCCCGGCACAAAGCTCTGGTGAAACTCGTCCGACACCCCGTACGCCGAGGCCGCCAGCACAGCCCAGAGCCCCGCCCGCCAGTCCCGCCCGATCCGGCACAGCAGCGTGCCCAAGAGCCCGTACACCAGGAAGTGCCCGACCTTGTCGACCGGCACCGACTCCAAGTGCGGCCCCGCGATCCGCGACCGGCTCGACGCCAGGAAGATCATCCCGGCGATCACCGCCGCCCACGCCCAGCGCCGCCGCGAGTCTGAACTTGATACGTTGTCCGCCACCCCCGAGGTAGTGCCAACGCCCGCGCCCCCGCGGCAATGAAAAACGTCCCGCCGTTTCGGCCTGCTCGCCGCACCACCCAGCATATTACACGCCTGATTCTGTAGGGCGTCCGGCTTGCGGACGCCGTTCGGGGGGGGGGCGGGCCAAGGCGTCCGCCAGCCGGACGCCCGACAAAGACCCGATCGCCTGTCTGATGACTTTCAAGGAACCTTCGCCTCTTCTCTCTTCCAAAACCTTACCGCCCCGCCCCCGCGCGCGAAGCCCCATGACGTGAAACGTCGCGGCGCGGGAGCGGGGCGGAAAATCATGGCGCCAGCGGCAGGGTGAACGTCGGCGAGGTGTACACCTCCAGCAGCGCCACGCCCGCCGAACCGTCGCCCGTCGCGACATTGATCGTGTAGTTGCCCGGCGTGAGCCGCAGGTGCAGCACGGAGTCGTCCGACCCCACGGGCAGGGCAAACGCCCCCACGGAACTCATCAGCAACTGATACGCCGCGCGCTGGTCGGCCGACAGCCCGGCGCTCCAGGCCCCCGCCGTCGCCATCAGGTCCCCGTTCGCCCGATAGACCGACAGCACCGGCTTCTTCAGCGCCCCTGACACGCCAAACGCCCCCAGCGTCGGGCCGATCCCGCGGATCAGCACGTACCGCTCCTGCTCCGTCACCACGAGTCCCGCGACCAGCGTGCCGTCTCCGGCGCTCACCTGCGTGCGGATGGACAGGTTGCCCAGCTTGCCCACATTGTTGGTCGGATTGACCACCGTCACGGCCGCCGGGGTGGCGGGCGCCCCCGGGGCGCTCGGCGCCGCGACCGCCGCCGGCGGCGCGAAGTACACCCCGCCAAACACCGAACCGCCCGCCCCGCTCGGATACAGGCTCACATGGAGCGCCCCCGGCTGCTTGATCTCGTAGGCCAGCTCAAAGGTGCCCGTGCCCGCCGCGATCGTCAGGCGCGAGTTGGGCGCGACCGCTTCCCGGAAGCCCGGCGCGTTGGCGGAGAGGGTGAACAGCACCACCGCGCTCTCGCGCGTCGCGAGCCGGTAGTCGCCCCGCACCACGACGACGTCGCCAGGCTCCATCCGCGGCGAGGTCGCGAGCACCTGCCGGATCGTGAGGCCGTCCCCCGCCTCATACTCCCCCCGCAACGTCGCAAACGGCACCGCCACCACCCCGGCCGTGTTGACCGGCGGCACCGTCGTGCCCGGGACCACCGGGGTCGTGGGCGTGGTCGGCGTCGTCGGGGTGGTCGGGGTGGTCGGCGTGCCCGCGGGCGGCGCGACCGTGATCCGGCCAAACGACGACCCGGGCGTGGTCGTCGGATAAAACGCGACGTACAACGAGCCGACCACCGGGACCGTGTACTCCAGTTCAAACGCCCCCGACCCCGCGGCGATCTCCTTGCGCGCGGTGGCCGGCGTGACCAAGGCGATCGGCGTGCTGGTCGAGAGGAGCAGTTGGAGAACCGCCGCCGTGCGGCTCGCCAGCACATAGGTGCCGCGCACCACAACGGTGTCGCCCACCCCCATCGCGGCTGACGACGAAAACACCTCCGTGATCGTGATCCCATCGCCCCCGGCGAATTGCGCCTGGGACGTGACAAACGGTACCGACGACACGCCCGCCGGCAACGCGCGGGCGAACGGGACGAGGGCAAACGACAAGAGCAGACCGATGAGCAGTTTTTTCATGGGAATTGGGAGTGAAAGGGTCGGGGGGGATTTTTCGGGTGGGCGGCGAACCGAGGCCCCGGCGGCCGAAACCTCGTCGTTCGCGCTTCTATCTAGAACCGGCACCGAACCCAAAATCGGACGAAGATTGTGCACCTCCCCAGCCGTCCCGCCCCCTCGCCCGCCCCGCGGCAGATAGAGAGCGGAGCCGTGATCGACCTTG
>JAPLTR010000645.1:0-3473 GCA_026398065.1 Verrucomicrobiota bacterium
GATCGACTTCCACGGCCCGAGCGAGCCGCGGCGGCTGCTCAAGGAGAGCTGCCAGCTGGACCTGCTCGATCTCTTCGGGCGTTCCGCAGGAGCGTTGGAGACCTATCAGGCGAAGTACCGGGTCTGGCGCGGGCTGTTGAACGAGCGCGAGCAGATCGCGAACGAGACAAAGCTTTCGCCCGAGCAGATCGAGTTTCTGCGCAACCAGCTGGCGAAGATCGCGGCGTTGGAGCTGACCGACGAGGCCATCGAGGCGCTGGAGCGGGATTTTCAGCGCATGAGCCGCGCGCAGGAGCTGATCGAGCTGTCGTCCGCGCTCGGGGCGGGCCTGACGGGCGAGGAGGGGGTACAGCCGCGCGTCGCGGCGCTGCTGCGCGAGGCGCGGCAGCTCGAGACGATCGATGCGGCGAGCAAGCCGCTCGCCGACCGGCTGTCGTCCGCGGCGGTGGAGCTGAATGACCTCGGTGCGGAGTTTTCGGCGCTGAGCCAGCAGTTGCAGTTCGACCCGGAGCAGGCCGAAGATCTGACGGCGCGGATGAACACGTGGCTGGAGCTGAAGCGGAAGCATGGGAGCGAACTCTCGGCGGTGCTCGCGGCTCGCGACGAACTGCAGCGCCGGCTCGAGGTGCAGGGGGACCTGGAGGGGACGCTGGCGCGGCTCGAAAAACAGATCGCCGACGCCGAACGCGCGGTGAAGAAGGACGGTCAGGCCCTGCGTACCCTGCGCGAAAAGGCGGCGAAGGAGCTGGCGAAGGTCGCGGCCAAGGGCATCGCGCAGCTCGGATTCAAGAAGGCGGATTTTCAGGTGCGCGTCATGGCGCTCGCGGAGCCGGGTCCGACGGGGGACAGCGGGTGCGAGTTCCTGTTTTCGCCGAATGTCGGCGAGGCGCCGCTGCCGCTCAACCGCGTGGCGTCGAGCGGCGAGCTCGCGCGCGTCATGCTCGCGCTCAAGACCGTGCTGGCCGACCTCGATGGCGTGCCGGTGCTGGTGTTTGACGAGGTCGATGCGAATGTCGGTGGCGAGATCGGGCGCGTGGTCGGCGAGAAGATGGCCGCGATCGCCAAGAGCCACCAGGTGCTGTGCGTGACGCACCTCCCGCAGGTCGCGGCGCAGGCGACGTGCCATCTCGTGGTGACAAAGGACCAGTCGAAGGACCGGGCGGTCGTGTCGATCGAGCCGATCCAGGCGAGCCGGAAGACGCGCATCAGCGAACTCGCGCGCATGCTCGGCGACAGCAAGGCAAAGAGCGCGCTGGCGCACGCCGAGGAACTGCTGGGGCCGAAGTGAGGCGAAGTTAGGGCGCCGGCTCCGTGAGCATGTAGGTCCAGACCGCTTTCCAGCGTGCGGCGTTGGCGTCGCTGATGACCGAGGTGTGGGCGGTGCGGGCGCTGGGGTTGCCCGGTGTCACGGGATCGGCGACGACGGGAAAACTCGTGAGCAGGGAGCGGGAGTGGCGGTAGGGCGGGGGCTCAGTGGCCACGTCGATGGGCGGGCCGAACTCGTCGAGTTTGAGGGCGGAGAGATTTTTCAGGAGTTGCGCGGGCGTGCAGCCCTGCGGGTCCTGGCGGTGATTGAAGGTGAAGATCAGGGCCTTCGGGGTGGCGGACGGATCGCCGTACCAGGCGGCGGGGGCATCGAGGCGCTTGCTGTAGTCCTTCGGTGCACCGGTGCAGACGGCGCGGGCGACGCGGTGGCGCAGGGCGATCAGCGCGGCGTGACCGCCGCCCTGCGACTGGCCGGCGACTGCGATGGTTTCCCATTTGATGGACTGGTCGGTGTTCAGGAACTGCGCCCAGTTTTCCTGCGGGCGCCGGGAGGCGAGGAAGGTGAGCAGTTTCACGAGACGGTGCTCGATGCTATCGGGGCGTTCGATGGTGATATGTTTCGTCTTTCCGCCCTCGATGAGGGCGAGCCGGAATTCCGCGAAGGCCTTGGGGTTCTCGTCGTTGCCGCACACGGTCGCTGGGATCTTGGTCGGGTAGGTCAGGTTGATGACGTGATAGCCGAGCTCGGCGCCGAGCTGGCAGAAGGCCTTCGCTCCCGTGCCGCTGCCATTGGTGCCGGGGAGGAAGAGGAGCAGTTGATGGCGGTCGGCCGGGAGGCCGGCTTTCTGGTCCACGACGATATTGCGGTCGAGGTAGACGCCGTGAGGGGAGTTGAACTCGTCGCCGATGGCGGGATCGGTCGCCTTCGGCACGATGGTGAGGGCGGTCACCTCGGCGAGGAGCGGAGTGAGGCCCGCGAGGAAGAGCAGCGCCGTGCGGAACAGTGCGGTCATGTCCCCAGAGTGGGGCAGGCGGCGCGCGGGACAAGCGCGCCCGCCGCCAAAGCGCCGGAAAATTTGACCGCGCGGGGGAGTGCGCCACCTTGCCCGCCCATGAGATTTCTCCGCGCCGCCCCCGCTGGAGTGGCCGCCCTGTTCGCGTTCCTCGCGACGGCGGAGCTGGGCGCGCATGACGAGTGGTACAACCTCCACGTGCTGTACTCGGCCAGCACCGAGTACGTCTATCCCTTTGACGGCCGGACGCCCAAGGTCGCGGCGGTGCTGCTCAATCACTACCCGGTGACGTCGGCGGAGCTCGTGCTCACCCTGAGCGTGAACGGGCTGCGGCAGGACGCGGGCGGATTCACGTCCTTCCCCAACGGGGGAAGCATTTCCATCGCTCCGAACGACTACGCGCTCGCGACCACGCTGACGGCAGGGGTGTACGACGGGCGCGTGGCCGCGGCACCGGCGGTGGGCGAGACGAAGGTGTTCAATTTCCAGTGGACCTTTGCGCTCGCGCCGGGTGTGGCCGAGCCGCCGCGGTTTTCGGCCCCGCTGCCGCCCAACCCGCTCGATCCGAACACCGATCCGCCCGGCGTTGTGAACGCCGCGGTCAAGTTCACCAACCTCGGCGACAACCCGGTCCTGACGGGGCCGATGACTCTGGCGGGCACGGTGCGGCTGCCGACGACCGCGGGCAGCCCGCCGGCGGGCAACCTGCTCGTCGAGGTCGCGACGCCCTATTCGAACTTGTTTCGCCTCGCGACGGTGGCCGTGCCGGGCGGGGCGGGCGCGGCGGTGGCGTTTTCACAGAATGTGCGCGAGCGGGCCGACTGGTACGTGCGCCTGAGTGCGGACGGCTATGAGTCGCGCGTGGTGGCGATCGGTTCGCCGTTCGATCCGCGCGCGCCGCTCGACGTCACGCTCGTGCCGGCGGCGGTCCCGAACCTCGACTACCGGCGCATCGCCGCGATCGCGACGCCGACCGGATTCTGGCGCGGCGCGGTGTCGGAGGGCGAGGGGACCTTCGTCGCGTTCCCGGGGCAGGAAACCTGGAAGGTGGGTGCGACGGACGCGGAGAGCCGCGCGCTGCGGACGGCCGGGCGCATCACCAAGTACAAATTCGACGGGACCAAGGTCTGGGAACACGCGCCGGGCTGGGAGGTGTGGGGCGGCGACATGACGCCGGACGGGCGGTTCGTCGCG
>JAPLTR010000645.1:3490-4556 GCA_026398065.1 Verrucomicrobiota bacterium
CGTACGCGCTCAACCCGACGGCGACTTCGTTTTACACGCCGACGGAGCACAAGCTCGTGCTCCTCGACGGCGCGACGGGCGCGGTGCTGTGGACGAAGGCCGCTGCGCCCACCGATGCGGCCGTGGGGCGCAAGCTGGATTCGCTGGAGGTGGCGCTCTCGCCGGACGCGAAGTGGATCGCGGTCGGCAGCACGGCGGGGGGACAGGTGACGCTGGTGGACCGCGCGACGGGGAATTTTGCGTGGAGCGTGCCGGCGCGGGCGCCGACCTTCGGACAGGTGCGGAAGCTGCGGTTCAGTGCGGATTCGCAGTTTCTCTACTGCGGGAGCGGCGACAGCACGCTGCGCAAGCTGCGCGTGAGCGACGGCGCGGTGTTGTGGCGAACGTACGTGGGCGCGTGGCCGACCGTGGGCGGGCTCGACCTCTCCAGCGACGGGGCGTGGATCACGACGGGCGGGAAGAGCCTCGATACAACGGTGGTGCGGGCGCGCGACGGGTTTCAGACCTGGCTGACGGACTCGCAGGTGCCGGATGCGGTGTTCTCGCCCGACGGACGGTATGTCGCCACCTCGGCCGGGCACCTCTATCGGACCAGCGACGGATCGCTGGCGGGAATGGCCAAGCTCGCGGGGTTGTCGCGCTTTTCGCCCGACGGGAAATACCTGCTGAAATTCGACCGCAGTTTCACGTTGCACGACCTCGGCGGGAAACTGCTGAAGAATTTCGGCGACACGGGCATCGCCCCCGCCAGCGGCGAAGCGGGGCAGTGGGCGTATCTCAGCGCGAGCGGACGGTATGCGATCCTGCTGGGGCGCGACCTGGTCGCGCCGTCGCAGACGGGCATCGCGATTTTTGAGCGACAGGCGGCGACCGGGAGCGTGGCGCCGGTGATCACGGCGCAACCGCTGGCGCAGACGGTGGCGATTGGCACAAGCGCCACGCTGATGGTCGCGGCCGAGGGCAGCGGGCCGCTGGCGTACCAATGGCGGCGGGGCGGCGTGGATCTGGCCGGGGCCAACAGCGCGGCGCTGGTCATCCCGGAAGCGGCGGCGGCCGATGCGGCCAG
>JAPLTR010000697.1 GCA_026398065.1 Verrucomicrobiota bacterium
CCTGGTGCAGGCGCCCCAGCGCCTGCGACGGCGCCACGCTGTTGCGCAGCCCTATCGTCCACGCCGCGCTCTGCCACGCCAGCACGTCGCGCGCTCCCGTGCGTTCCGCGCGCAGCTCGAGGCCGCGCGGCGTCACCCGCCACGTCAGCCGGTAGCGCTGCGGGCCCGCCGTAAAGTCGTACGTCACCGTCGCGCCGCGCACCCGTGTGCGCCCCTGCACGTCGAACCGCACCGCCGCCGCCATCACCGGCGCCGTCCCCGCCTCATGCAGCCGCGGGCCCTGCGCGCTGATCGCGGGCTTCACGCTCAGGGTGTTCACCCCGACGTTGGCCGCGTCCTCGGTGTGCAGGCCGAGGAACGAGAAGCCCGGCCGCGCCAGGTGAAAGCCCACCTCGAAATCCCGTGTCTGATACCGCACCTCGCCGTCGCGGTGCCACGCCGTCACACCCCGGGGCAGGCCGCGCAGGACCACCGGGGCCACCTCCAGCAGCCGTTCGCAGCGCGGCGGCAGCGGCTCGGCCAGCTCCCCCTCCAGCACGAAGGCCGACATCATCAGGTTCCACGGCGTCCAGCCGTCGTCGATGCCCGAGCGGCGGACCTCGACCGACACGGCCGAGGCCTCGACGCCGCCGAGGTCGAACCACAGCGTCTCCCCGTCGGCCGGTTTGTGCACGTCCATCAGGTTGAGAAACTCGAGCCACTTCCCCCGGCGGAGCACCAGCATGCGCAGGCCGGTCACCCAGTCGAGATCCTGCCGGCTCCCGCACTTGTGGTAGCCCGGACCCTTGCGCACCCCGAGCCGGTGCAGGCGCGCGCGCCCGGGCAGCCGCAGGATGCGCGCGTGCACGATGCGCCGCGCCGGCGCGCCCGGCTCCTGGGGCAGGTGCCCCGTCCAGATCGCCCGGCCCGCGGAGAAGGTCGCGTTCGTGAACAAGTCCCCCATCGGTGGCTCGAGATCGCGCAGCAGCAGCAGGTCCTGGATCATGCCCTGTTTTCATGCACCCGCCGCCGGCCCGCAAACGTCATCCGCGGGCCGGCGAAGTTATCTCCGAGCGTAATGCACCCGCGCAGAAACTCACACCGGTTTCCACGGCCACTGCACGCAGCCCTCGACGTCGCGGATCAGCGCAAACTCCGCCTTCCCCTTCAGCACAAACGGCAGCACCTCCACGTCCGCCGGCAGCGCCGCCCGCGCCGCGTGCCAGCTCTTCCCGCTCACCCACACGTCGTCGACCAGCAGCACGCGCCGCCACGCGCCGAGGTCCGGCACCGCCGAGAGCACCCGGGGCTCCGTGAAGCGCGGCTCGTTCGCCTCGTCCCGGTAGTTGAGCGCGATGACCTTCAACCCCAGTCCCAGCCGCTGCGCCACCAGCGCCGCCGGGACCACCCCGCCGCTCGCGATGCCCATGACGCCGTCGATCCCGGCGGGAAAGGTCCACGCCGCCAGCCGCGCCGTGATGTCCTGCAGCGCCAGCGGCGTCATGCCCCGTCGCGCGACGTCTTCGGATAAAACCACACGAGCGCGGCGTTGATCGCCGCGAGCACGATCAGTCCCGCGGCCCCGCGCCCCAGCGAACTGAGCAGAAAATCCCCCGGGGCCCCGATGTCGCCGAACACCGGCGTCGCCAGCTGCAGGCCGGTGCTCGCCAGCTTCGCGAGCAGATAGCCGAGCGGCGCGATGAGGACCAGCCGCGGCAGCCGCCGCACCGCCCATCCGGTCACGACCGCAAACACCACGAGCTCGAAGCTCATCACGCTGAGAAATTTCCAGGCCGGGAGCCCTGTCACGAGCAGGTTGACCACCGACCCAAACAGCCCGACGACCACGCCGAGCCTCGCGCCGAACAGATAGGCGCCGACAAACGTCGCCCAGAACATCGGCAGCAGGTAGGCGCCCAGCGGCTTCGATCCGGACCATGGAGCGAGGTGGATGGCAAACGGGACGAGCCACGCGAGCGCGAGCAGCACCGTTGTTTCTTTCACGCCGGGCTTCTTGAAAACCACGGACGAAGGGGCGACCGTCGGGGAAGCAGCATTCATAGCCCGGCCAGCTTGCACCCCGCCATCGCTCCCGGCAACTCGCAATCGTGCCATCGCCGCGTTGCCTCCGCGCCCCGCCGGCTCACGCTGGCCGTCCCTTCGCGTGAATCTCATCCTCTTCGAACCGGCCGAAACCTCCGTCCCCCTCCCGCGCACCGACGCGCGCGCGATGCACATTCTCAAGGTGCTCCGCCGCCACGTCGGCGACACCTTTGACTGCGGCCTCGTCAACGGCCCCCGGGGCAAGGCCACGCTCGCGGCCGTCTCCCCCGAAGCCCTCACGTTGCGCTTCGCTTGGGACGCCACGCCGCCCCCCGCCCCGGCGCCGATCACGCTCCTCCTCGGCCTCCCGCGCCCGCAGACCGCGCGCGACATCCTCCGCGACGCCACCTCGCTCGGGGTCGCCGCCCTGCACTTCGTCACGACCGAAAAGGGCGACCCCAACTACGCCCTCAGCTCCCTCTGGTCCTCCGGCGAATGGCGCCGCCACCTCGTCATCGGTGCGGAACAGGCCTTCGACACGCACCTTCCCGCCGTCACCCACGGGCGCCCCTTCGAGGAGATCGTTGCCACTCTCCCGCCCGCCTCCACCCGCCTCGTCCTCGACAACTATGAGTCGCCCACCGCCCTGAGCGCATTTCATCTAATGAGTGAAAAAGCGGTCGTCGCCTTCGGCCCCGAGCGCGGCTGGTCGGCGGCCGAGCGCGACCTGTTTCGCGCGTCGGGGTTTCAGTTCGTCCATCTCGGCTCCCGCGTGCTGCGCGCCGAGACGGCGACCATCGCCGCGGTCACCCTCATCCGTGCGAAGCTGGGACTGCTCTAGTCCCGCTACCCCCTCCGGAAAAACGCCACCGTCGGCTGCCGCGCGCCCTTGCCCAGCCGCTTGAGCAGCGTCCATCCCGGCGGCGCGAGGTCCAGTTCCCCCGGCAGCTCGAAGACCACGATGGCGTCCGGCTTCGGCGCCAGCACCTCGGTCAGTTTGACAAACAGCCCGGGCGCAATCTCCGGGATGATCTCATAGGGCGGGTCGATGAACACCAGGTCGGGCACCGCGCCGCCCCCCAGTGGCACGCCGCGCGCATCGGCCGCCACCACCCCGAGGTCGTGCGCGTCGCGCCCGAGGCTCTTGCAGACCGCCTCGATGTTTTTGCGGACGCAGGCCACCGCCCGCGGGTTCTGCTCCACAAACACCCCGCCCGCCGCCCCGCGGCTCAAGGCCTCCAGCCCATACGCGCCGCTCCCTGCAAACAGGTCGAGAAACCGCGCGCCGGGCACCACCGCCCCGAGGCTCGAAAACACGGATTGCCGCATCCCGTCCGTCGCCGGCCGTGTCAGATCCCCCTTGGGCACCACCAGCGTGATGCCCCGCGCCTCGCCTCCGCTTATACGCATGGCCGGCCCTCCGTCGCGACTCCGCCCTGCTTCGTTTGCACCGCCGCTGATTCCGCTTTCATAAAGACCACGCACGATGACACCTCCGCCCCCCGATCACTTCAACGGGAAAACCGCTCCCCTGCCGCCCACGCCCGTCGGGGGCCGCTTCGTCGACGTGCTCCGGTGGAAGCTCACGTCGCGCCCCGCCCCGTGGCCGACCCAGGTCCCGCTCGACCCGCAGCCGCCCCCGCCCCGCCCGCAGGGCGATGAGCTGGTCGCGACGTGGATCGGCCATTCGACCTTTCTCCTCCAGACCGCCCACGGCAATTTCCTCACCGACCCCGTGTTCTCCAACCGCGCCAGCCCCGTGCCCTGGGCCGGGCCCCGCCGAGCGCACGCCCCGGGCCTGGCCTTTGAGTCGCTGCCGCGCATCGACGTCGTCCTGGTCAGTCACGACCACTACGACCACTGCGACCTGACCACCCTCCGCCGGCTCGCCGCGGCCCACGATCCGCTGTTCATCGCCCCCCTTCGTCACGCCGACCTGCTCCGCAAAGCCGGCGCCCGCCGCCTCGTCGAACTCGACCTCTGGCAAACCCATCCCCTGCCCGCCGCGGCGTCCGCCTCCTCCGCTTCGTCCGCCGCCACCGCCACCCTCACCCCCGCCCGCCACTGGAGCAACCGCCTGGGCTCCCCCCGCAACCACCGCCTCTGGGGCGGCTTCGCCCTCGCCCTTCCGGCCGGACCCGTACCCCGGACCCGCCGGATCTGGTTCGCCGGCGACTCGGGCTACGACGAAGCCCTCTTCCGCGAGATCGGCCGGCGCACCGGGGCCCCCGACCTCGCTCTCGTCCCCATCGGCGCCTATGAACCCCGGTGGTTCATGGCCCCCATGCACATGGATCCCGCCGAGGCCGTCCGCGCCCACCTCGATGTCGGGGCCCGGCTGAGCCTCGGCATGCATTGGGGCACTTTTCAGCTCACCGACGAGGCCCGCGAGGACCCCGTGCGCGCCCTCGCCGCCGCCCGCCAAGCCGCCGGTTTGGCCGAAGATGCCTTCAAAGTCATGGCACCGGGAGCCTCCGTCACGGTCTGACCGGGACGGACCGGCGCAGCCACCACGCCCGGTTCCGTCATTATTTATCAACATCTTACAAACTCGCTCCGGTGACGTTTGTGTCATTCTCAACATAAGATTTGCACCCACTACCAATCTTCTTTTGGTTAGGACCCTAACTATCCGTCCACTCCGGCCAGCGCTCCTTCGCTGACCTCACCACCGCGTACCAGCGCGGTCTTTTTTCCTTCAACATGACCTTCCGCCAACTCCTCACCCTGGGTCTCACGACCTTGCTGGCGGGGCGCGCCTGCGCGGAGGAGCGGGAGCAGGAGCGCCATACCTGGGCCCTCGGCGTCGAGCGCACCAACTCGGTTGGCCATGTCACCTCTTGGACCGCCGCCGGTCCCCTGCTGTTTGCCAAGGACGCCTCCGAGGGCGCGCGCACGAGCGGTTTCCGGCCGTTCTGGGTTCAGACCAAGGAGCCCAATGGCGACCTCCGCGCCGGCCTGGCCCTGTACCCAATTTTCACCTACCGCGCCGACGCCGAGACCTACGCGTGGAGCTTCTTCGAGCTGATCAAGCGCTCCGGCCGCAAGGAGGGCGCCCCCGCCCCGAAGAGTATCCTCGAATCCGGCCAAGCCTTCGATATCTGGCCGTTTTGGTTTTCCCGCCAGGCCCAGGACCCCGCCGACAGCTACCGGGCGCTCTTTCCCATCTACGGCACGATCAAGAGCCGCCTCGGCTACGAACGCCTGTCGTGGACGCTCTTCCCGTTTTACGTCCAGACCGAGAAACGCGGCGCCACCACCACCTCCACGCCGTGGCCCTTCATCCGCACCACCCGCGGCGCCGCCCATGGCTTCGCCCTCTGGCCGCTCTTCGGTTGGCAGGAGCGCCCCGGCGAATCCCGCGACGAGTTCTATCTCTGGCCGCTCGGGTACAACAACACCCGCCAGCCCGCGGCCGACGCCCCCGCCGGCACCGCGCCTTCGCGCCAGATCGGCGCCCTGCCGTTCTACGCCCGCTCCACCGCCCCCGGCTTCATCAACGAGGACTACGGCTGGCCCTTCTTCGGGTACACCGACCGCACGCAGCCCTGGCGTTACCACGAGACGCGCTACTTCTGGCCGTTCTTCGTGCAGGGCCGCGGCGACGACCGCTACGTCAACCGCTGGGGTCCCTTCTACACGCACTCCATCATCAAGGGGAACGACAAGACCTGGATCGCGTGGCCGTTCTTCCGTCAGGTCCGCTGGACCACGGACAACGTCGCGCAGACCAAGACCCAGTTTCTCTACGTGCTCTACTGGTCGCTCGACCAACGCAGCCTCTCCAACCCCCAGGCCGCCCACGCCCACGTGCGCCACGTCTGGCCGCTCTTCAGCACCTGGGACAATGGCGCGGGCCGCCGGCAGACGCTCGCACTCAGCCCGTTCGAGGTGTTCTTCCCGGGCAACACCAAGGTCCGCGAGGTCTGGTCGCCCCTCTTCGCGCTCTACCGCTCCGATCAGCGTGCTCCCGGTCATGTGCGCCGCTCCCTTCTCTGGGATCTCGTCAGCTGGGAAACCGGCGCGCCGAAGCCCGTCAGCTCCGCCGCCGATCCGGCCCCGGTCGCCGCCGTCGCCGCGCCGCGCGAGGAACGCATCGCCGTCGGCCGGGGTCTGCTCGGCCTGCGCCGTCCCACCGGCGAGCGCGCGTGGCGGCTCTTCTGGTTAGATTTTCCCTCGAAACAGGCTAGCGTCTCCACCGCGTCCGTCCGCTGACCATGAACCAAATCACCGCCATCCTCGAAGGCATCGGCAGCACCATCCAGCTGCTGTTCCGCGCGGCCATCTACGTCCCGACGCTCCCCCGGCAGCGCGCCCGCTTCATCGAGCAGTGCTACCAGATCGGCTACACCACCCTGCCGATCGTCGCCATCCTCAGCTTCTTCATCGGCAGCGTGCTCGCGCTGCAGTCGGGCTACGCGGCGGAGAACCTCGGCCCGAAGCAATTCATCGGCCTCCTCGTCGGCCTGACCATGGCCCGCGAACTGGGCCCCGTCATGGCGGCCGTCCTCCTCGCCGGCCGCGTCGGCTCCGCCATCGCCGCCGAGCTCGCCTCGATGAAGGTCTACCATCGCGGCCGCGCTCGTGATGGTGCCCGTGCTCGCCATCATCGCCGACCTCGTCGGCTGGTTCGGCGGTGCCATCGTCTCCAAGTACACCCAGTCCATCGCTATCGAGCCCGAGGCGTATTTCTCCGTGCTGCGCCAGTTCATGAAGTTCAAGGACGTCGCCAACGGCCTCGTCAAGGCCGAGGTCTTCGGCTTCGTCGTCGTCCTCGTCTGCTGCAGCATCGGCCTCAACACCCGCGGCGGCCCCCGCGAGATCGGCGCCGCCGTCACCAAGGCCGTCGTCGTCTCGCTCATCATGATCCTCGTGCTCGATTACTTCGTCACGAAAATCCTCCTCTGACCCATGCCCTCCGCGTCCACCCGCAGCCCCTTCTCCACCACGGAAACCACCGCCGTCGGCGTCTCCGTCGAGGGGCTGTCGAAGAATTTCGGCCGGCTCCAGGTGCTGAAGAACCTCACCTTCGCCGTCGAGCCCGGCGAGATCTTCGTCCTCATGGGCCCCAGCGGCTCCGGCAAGAGCGTCCTCCTGAAACACATCGTCGGCCTGGAGCTGCCCACCGCGGGCCGCGTCCTCGTCGACGGCCATGACGCCGCCTCCGAGGAGACCCGCGAGCACGTGCGCATGGCCCTCGTGTTCCAGTCCGGCGCCCTCTTCAACTCCCTCAGCGTCTACGACAACCTCGCCCTCTACCCGCGCGAGCACCAGGTCGCCAGCGAGGCCGCCATCCGCGACAAGGTCATGCGCGCCCTCCAGATCCTCTCCCTCGAGGGCACCGCCCAGAAGTCCCCCTCCGAGCTCTCCGGCGGCATGCGCAAGCGCGTCGCCATCGCCCGCGGCCTCGTGATGGAGCCGCAGCTCATGCTCTACGACGAGCCCACCAGCGAGCTCGACCCCGTCATGTCGGCCACCATCGCCGAGATCATCGGGCTCCTGCGCGAGGAGTACCACGTCACCAGCATCGTCGTCTCCCACGACCGCGAGCTCGCCCTCGGCATCGCCGACCGCGTCGGCATCCTCATGGGCGGCGAACTCGTCAGCCTCGGCACCCCCGCCGAGCTCAAGGCCCCCAAGGACCCCCGCGTCGTCGAATTTCTCAATCCCAAGATCGATCTGAAGAATCCCCGTTTCAAACAACTGGAGACCTGAACCATGAACAACGCCCAGCAAACCGCCCGTGTCGGCCTCTTCTTCCTCCTCGGCCTCGCCCTCACCTGGGTGACGTTCGAGACGCTCAGTGACGGCAAGGTTTTCAAGGACCGCGGCTACACCCTTGTCGCCGGCTTCGAGAGCCTCAAGGAGCTCAAGCAGGGCGACGAAGTCCGCATGGCCGGCGTCAAGATCGGCTCCGTCGAGGACACCCATCTCTCCCCCTCCGGCCGCCGCGCCGAGGCCATCCTCCGCATCGACCCCAAGGTCGTGATCAAGACCGACGCCACCGCCTCCATCGTCATGGCCGGCCTCATCGGCACCAACTACATCGGCATCGACCTCGGCTCCGCCGACGCCGCCCCCCTCAAGGACGGCGCTGAGATCCAGACCCGCGTCACCCCCGACATCAACACGATCATGAGCGAGATCGGCAACCTCGGCAAAAAGCTCGAGGGCGCGCTCGGCAGCATCAGCGGCGCCGTCAACGGCGACGGCAAGACCCCCGGCCTCTTCCAGAAAATCGACAAGGTCGTCACCGAAAATTCCGAGAAGATCAGCGTCACGATGACCAACCTCCAGGACGTGACCACCAAGCTCAACAAGGGCGAGGGCACGCTCGGCCGCCTCATCAACGACCCGAAGATGCACGACGAGCTCGTCGCCGGCGTCACCGAGATCAGGGCCGCCGCCACCGACGCCCGCAACTTCATCGCCAACGCCCAGGCCATCGTCGACCAGGTCAAGGCCGGCAAGGGCGCGATCGGCGCCCTCGTGTTTGACGAGAAGACCGCCACCGACCTCAAGAGCTCGGTCGCCAACCTCCGCTCCGTCTCCGACAAGCTCGCGAAGGGCGAAGGCACCCTCGGCAAGCTCATCAACGACGACACGATCCTCCGCGACGCCCAGGCCGTCCTGAAGAAGGCCAACACCGCGATCGACGGCCTCGGCGACTCCGGCCCCATCACCGCCCTCGGCGTGGTGGCCAACTCGCTGTTCTAAAGCCGCTCGCCGTCCCGCTTTCCCCACGCCCGTAGCCGCGAGCGTGAGCGAGTGGACCACGAAGGCCCTGTAGCTGCGAGTGCCAGCGAGCAGACCACGCCACGCCTCGCGCGCTGCCCGGTAGCCGCGAGCGACAGCGCGTGGATTCGCCAGACCACAGGATCGTCCCGGAGCCGCGAGCGTGAGCGAGTGGACCGCCCGCACGCCCACCCCCATTCTCTCACCTCCCGGCCGGAGGTGGTCGGATCTACCTTGATCCACCTTGATCTGGTCGGATTTGCCCGGATTCACCCCGATTCTGACTACCTCCCCCCGACCCCATCGCCCATCGTGGACCGGCTGAGCCTCCCGCCGCTCCCCGCCCGCTCGATCCCCGACAACGGGAACTGAAGGCCTTTCGCCGCCCGCCACCCACGATATCCCCGCCGGTCGGATTTGGTTGGATCGACTTGGATTTGGTGCGATTCGGTCTGATCCGCTTTGATCTCCGCTGCCACCGACCGGGAGCGCGGCCCGCTCGCCGGCCCGGTTTCCTCGTGCGCCGTCCGCGGCCTTCCTTTTCGCGCGGTTCGTGCCTTTTGTGGTTCCATCGGTCCGGTCCGTTTTCCGTGTATTCCGTGTGTTCCGTGGGCTCCTCCCCGCTGGTCGGATCTGGTTGGATTTACTTGGATTTGGCTGGATCGGGTCGGATTTCGCCGGATGTCGCAGGATTCCCCGTTCGACCTCGCTAGGCCGGCCACGGAACGCCTGCGCGTGTTGTCCGCGCACAGGCAGGCTCCGGCATCTGGATCGATCCGTGTTCATCGGTGGCTTGGGTCGGGGGGTGGCCGCCAGCATGCCCCGGCATTAATTTAAAATCAACTATAAAGTTGCTTAAAAGAACTTATGCCGTCCGCCGCCCTTCACGCCTGGGGCGCGGAAGCCCCCCCTTATCCCCTCGCACGCGAGTGGCTGTTGGCCAGGCCCTTGCCCGAAAGTCCCACCTGCGGCGGACCGGCGCGCGCCAAGCCTCCCGGGGGGCGAGGGCCGTCGCGCCGGCCCTGCCCGTAAATAATTATTAAAGATCCGGGCGGCAGTGCCGATGATACACGCCAGGTCCGCGGGTCGCCTGCGGATAGCTCTTACGGGCTGACATTCTGGTCAGTCCGACCAAGGCACACTCCATCTCCCCTCTCTCGGGCAGGTGTGGCGTGCCATTTTTTCTGCCCGTCTGCCTCCTCCGGTCCGCCGTTCCTCACCGCCGTGTCCTTCCTGTCCGCTTAAGTTCCTCGTATGCAACCCGTCCGCCCTCCGTCCACCGTCAGCCTCCGCACCAAATTCCTCCTCGTCTCGATCGTCGTGGTCGGAGGGGTGCTGGCGCTCGGCCTCCTCGCGTCCTTCAGTCTCAACCGGCTGGCGACCGCCTCTCAGCGCAACCTCGAGCAGGCCAATCTGTTCACGCATGCGGCCGAGACCGCCCGCCAGAGCCAGGTCGAGTTCAAGAAGCAGGTCCAGTACTGGAAGGACATTCTCATCCGCGGCAACGACCCGGAGGCCTTCACCAAGTACCGGGGCGAATTCGAGCACGCCGAGGCGGCCACCCAGACCGAGCTGAAAGCCCTCCGCGCGCATCTTGTGGAACTGCAACTGCCCATCGCCCGTGTGGACAACGCCCTCGCGGAACACGTCGCCCTGGGCCTCAAATATCGCGAAGCTCTCAAACAGTACGTGACCACCGACGTCGGCAGCACCCGGGCCGTCGACAAACTCGTCAAGGGCATCGACCGGCCCGCCAGCGCCGCCATCGACCAGATCGTCGATGAAATCCTCGCCGCGGTGGAAACGATGACCGCCCAAAACATCGCCGCCGCCGCCGCGTCGGTCCGCCGCACCCAGATCGCCATCGTCGTGGGCATCGTCGTCGTGTCGGCCATCATCCTCGCGGCGCTGGGCGCCTTCATGCGCAGCATGCCACGGCCGTTCCGCCTCCTCGCCGAAGAGTTGCACGGCGCGTCGATCAGCGTCCACACTGCCGCCGGCCAGGTGTCCGCGTCCAGCCAGTCGCTCGCCGAGGGCGCCAGCGAAGGCGCCGCCAGCCTGGAGGAGACGAGCGCGTCGCTCGAGGAACTCACCAGCATGACAAAGCGCAACGCCGAGCATGCCCAGGACGCCAAGACCGCCGCCAGCCAGGCCCGCGCCTCCGCCGACACCGGCGCCGGGCAGATGCGCGCCATGGAGGCCGCCATGGCGGCCATCAAGGACGCCAGCGCCGACATCACCAAGATCCTTAAGACCATCGACGAAATCGCCTTTCAAACCAACATCCTCGCCCTCAACGCCGCCGTCGAGGCCGCCCGCGCCGGCGAGGCCGGCATGGGCTTCGCCGTCGTCGCCGAGGAGGTCCGAGCGCTCGCGCAGCGCTCCGCCCAGGCCGCCAAGGAGACGGCGATCAAGATCGAGGACTCCACCGCCAAGAGCCAGCAGGGCGCCCAGATCAGCGGCGAGGTCGCGAAGAGCTTCGCGATCATCCTGCAGCAGGTCGCCCACGTGGACCAGCTCGTCGCGCAGATCGCAACCGCCTCCCGCGAGCAGAGCCAGGGCATCGAGCAGGTGACCACCGCCGTGTCGCAGATGGATCAGATCACGCAGTCCAACGCCGCCAACGCCGAGGAAACGGCCTCCGCCGCCGAAGAACTCAACGCCCAGTCGGTCGCCCTCAATGAAGTGGTCGTCCGCCTCCAGGCCCTCGTGGGCGGGAAAGCGAACGACGCGGCGGAGTCCTCTTCCGCTGCAACCGAGCGCGCCCCGGCGCCGGCTTCTCACCGCCCGGTCGAGGCCGCCTCACCGGTCACTGTGGAAAGCTGAGGCCTCGGCCGACGACGGCTCGGTTCCATTCACCCGCTCGATGCTTGGACAGCCGTCGATGCGGGTTTGAGGCGACCCGCCAGCCGGGCACGTCTCACCTCTACCGTTTGTTCTGCTCCACGACGGACACCACGCCCTTCGTAAACGTCACGCGGATCACCTCGTCCACGCGTGTGCGATAAATGTCCTGCGTGACGGGCTCGTGGTACACCACGTAGCCCCGCCCGCCCGCCGCGGGAACGACGATGCGGCGCCAGCCGACCCAGGCCCGGCCCTCATACTGCTCCCAATAGGTGCGGTAAACCCACACCGCCTCCGTGCCGTCGGCGCGAGTGACCTGCCGTTTCTCGTCAGGATTCCCCAGCGCGATGTAAACGAGGTCCTCGGAATCGCCCACATGGATCTTCCCGCGCTCCAGACGTTTTTGGGTCGCGGGTGACAGGGCGTCGAACACCGCGGATTTTTCGTCCGCCCGCTTGTTAAAGGTGTCGCAGCCGCCGAGGAGAACGGCGGCGGCCAGCGCCGCGAGAGGGAGGAGAAAGGAGGTTTTGTTCATGACCCCGCACTAGACCGCCCCTTCCCCTTCGCGTGCCGTGGTATCGGCCGCTTTCGGATCGATGCGGGTTTCCCGCTGCGACCGCCCTCGGACAGCCCGTCCGCCCGTCTGTCCGTTGCTTTGCGCAGCGCGTTCGGCGATGATCGTCCTCGCCCAGCGAACGCCCTGCTCCACGCCACCGCTCCAACCATGATCACCTCCCGCCGCGACTACGTCATGCGCCTCCTCGAGGAGATCGGGCGCCTCCTCGCGCGCGTGTCCGCCAAGCGCCGCAACGGCGACAGCGACGATGCCGCGCTCGAAACCGTGGTCTTCGGCCTGCAGCGGCTCTTCAAGCTCGATGCCGATCAGATCTTCCTCCTGCAGCCCGAGCAGCATTTCATCCTCCTCGCCGACGAGGAGGAGCCGGAGTTCGCCCGCGACAAGATCCTGCTCTACGCCGCGCTCAGCGCCGAAGCCGGGCACATCTACACCCGCCAGGGCAACCGCCCGCTGGCCCGCGCCACGTTCATCAACGCCCTGCGTTTTACCCTGAAAGCCCGCGCGCAATACTCGCCCGAGGGCCTGCCCGACTACGCCCCGAAAGTCCCCGACCTCCTCGCCGCCCTGGCCGGCGAACCCCTCGACGCGGAGACTGCCCGCCTGCTCAACGAGCAGGGGCGCTGAGTAAAACTCGGTTTTACGCGGACTCCGACCTACGGGTTCTTCCCCGTAAAATCAGCGGAACGAATCCCCGGACCGACGGCTCTCAGTTGCGTGGCCATCGCGTCCTCCGCACCGGAGGAGTTATCATCGCCTCGCTGCTGGCACCTCTTCCATGAAGCGACTTCTCCTCCTGCTTTTTCTTCCTCTCGCTCTGATCGCAGCTCCTGCTCCCATCATTCCCAATCCGCCGCGACCCCAGGTTCGCTGGGATTTTGTCGAAAGTCTTTCGCCGATCGATCGAGTTCTGCGGGAGAGCGAGGTGATCGACCGCACTCCGCTCTTTATCAACGCGCCCTTTCTCCGCCTGCGTCCCGGCGACAAACTGGTCCGTTTCGTTTCAGGCCCCTCGGGAAAAGATTTCATGACCGGAGAAACCCGAACCGGCTACTATCTTCATAGTTCAGGAAAGAACTACTCCATTGAGGCCACGGAGGAGCCGGGCGGCATCCGTCTCAATTCGACGGATGCGAGCGCCGTCTTGCTCTTCGATTGGGAGGTGAACGAGGCCAACGCCAACAGCCTCTACGCCCTCCTATTGAAGCGTCAGTTCAACACCCTGACCTCCGCCCAGTGGGACGCCATCACCACCGCGGCGCGCAAAGACTTCCCCGAAATTGAGATTTCCGCGCCGCCTTACCAATATTATTCGAGGTCCGAGGTCGTGCAACTCCGGCTCATTTCCATTCCCGGCCAGTCCTACGCGGTTTTCTCCGGCGTCGCTTTCAACGAATTCGACGACGCAGTTTACCAGTTCTCCGTCTCGATTGGCCCTCACGTGGCGCGAATCCTCGGAACGCCCCTGCTACAGGTGCCTAGGTATGTGCATCGGGAGGAATTTGAAGGTTACCATTCTAACGGCTTCCCCAACGCCGGGCCACCCTTCGATGTCGATCCAGCGACCGCGAAAATAAAAAAGGCCGAGTACGACCGGATGATCGCGTTCCAGACGCTGGTGAAAGAAGCCATGAAGTCGCGCGACGCGCCGTAGCGAGCCCGCATCTCCGGACATTTTGCGCGTTGCCAGCCGCCGGGCGCAGGAGTCAGGTAACCGGATAGTGCATTCCCACCACCTCTCCGTCCCGGTGGCCCGTGCCCGCCGCGCGCGCACCGTCCTCTGCACGCTGGTGCTCGGCGCCTCCGTCCCTTTCCTGCCGGCGGCGGACACCGCGTCGTTCAAATTCGCCACCCAGACCCTCACCGTGCCCGCCGGCTTCACGGTGGAGCTCGTCGCCGGTCCGCCGGCGGTGAACCGGCCGATCTCCGTCGCGTTCGACGAGGAGGGGCGGCTCTACGCCACCGATTCGTCCGGCCTGAGCGACAAGGCCGACAAGCAGTTCGCGGAGAAACCCCACCGCATCGTGCGCCTCGCCGATCGCGATGGCGACGGCGTCTACGAGCAGTCCACGGTCTTCGCGGAACACATGATGTTTCCTCAGGGCGCGATGTTTTACGAGGGCTCGCTCTACGTCGGCGCGCCGCCGCACATCTGGAAACTCACCGACACCGACGGCGACGGCGTGTCGGACCGCCGCGAAGCGTGGTATGACGGCAAGACCCTCACCGGCTGCGCCAACGACCTGCACGGCCCCTACCTCGGGCCCGACGGCTGCTTTTACTGGACCAAGGGCGCGTTTGCCGAGCAGCGCCTGACCCTCGGGAATGGCAGGGCCTTCGTCACCCGCGCCGCCCACATCTTCCGCTCGCGCCCCGACGGCTCGGGCCTCGAGCCGGTTCTCACCGGCGGCATGGACAATCCCGTCGGGCTCACCTTCACCGCCACGGGCGAGCGCATCCTGAGCGGCACGTTTTTCCAGATCGGCACCGCCGGCCAGCGCGACGGCCTGATCCACTCGGTCTACGGCGGCGTCTACGGCAAGGAAACCCCCGCCACCGCCGGGCACGTCCGCACCGGCGACCTCATGCCGATCATGACGCATATGGGCGCCGCCGCCCCGAGCGGTTCGCTGACCTACCTTTCGCCGGCCTTCGGCACCGACTACACCGGCAACCTCTTCGTCTGCTATTTCAACCTGCGCAAAGTCTCCCGCCACGAGCTCGTGCCGGACGGCGCGACGTTCCGCACCAGGGACACGGATTTCATCACCTCCGACAGCCAGGATTTTCATCCGACGGACGTGCTGGAGGACGCCGACGGCAGCCTCCTCGTCGTCGACACGGGCGGCTGGTACAAGATCTGTTGCCCCACCTCGCAGCTCGCGAAGCCCGACGTGCTCGGCGGCATCTATCGTATCCGAAAAACGGGTGCGCCAAAAATCGCCGACTCCCGCGGCCTGAACCTGCCTTGGTCCACGCTGCCCCCGGCGGAACTCGCCCCGCTCCTCGGCGATCCGCGTCCCGCCGTCCAGCAGCGCGCCCTTCACCTCCTCGGACGGCGGGGCTCGGCTGCCGTCCCGGTTCTGACCGAAGTCGTGGGAAAAACCGCATCCGCCGAAGCCCGCCGCAACGCCGTCTGGGCCCTCGCCCGCATCGACGGCGCCGCCGCGCGTGGTGCGGTGCGCAGCGCCTTGAGTGATCGCGACGCGTCCGTCGTCCACGCCGCGATGCAGGTCGCGAGCCTGTGGCGGGACGCCGGCGCAGTGGAGGCGCTGGCCCACGCTCTCGACGGAAACGACGCCGCTCTCGGCCGCATGGCCGCGGAGGCCCTCGGCCGCATCGGCGACACCCGCGCGATCGCGCCCCTCCTCGCCGCCCTCGGACACCTCCCCGACGTCAAATTTACCTCGACCGGCGCCCCCGCAGGCGCCGCCGACCGTGTGCGCGAGCATTCACTCCTCTACGCCCTGATCGAGCTCGGCCGGCCCGAGGCGGTGCTCGCGCAGTTGAAACCCACGAGCCCGGAGCATGTGATTCGCGGCGCGCTCGTCGCCCTCGACCAAATGGAGGGCAGCCCGCTGCAAGCCACCGATGTGACGGTCTGGCTCGAGTCCAACGTCCCCGTGCTCCGGCAAACCGCCGGCTGGGTCGCCGGGCATCACCCCGAGTGGGGCGGTGCGCTCGCGGAGTTCTTCCGGACCCAGCTGACCGGCCAACCGCGCAGCGAGGTCGATCGCGCCGATCTGCAGTTTCAGCTGGGCCGTCTCGCCCCCGCGCCGGCCATCCAGGACGTGTTGGCGAAAACGGCCGCCGACACCCGTGCGAACACCGAGGCCCGCCTCCTCGCGCTCCGGGCGATGGCCGCCGCCGGTTTGAAAGAAGCACCCCCCGCGTGGCTCGCCACCCTCGCCGACCTGCTCGCGGGCTCCGACCCCGCGCTCACGCGGCAAGCCGTCGCCACCACCCGCGCCCTCACGCTGCCGAAGGCCGGCCAGGCCGACCTCTCCGTCGCCCTCGTCCGCGTCGGTCGCACAGCCGGCGTGCCAGCCGACGTCCGCCTCGACGCACTCTCCACCGCCCTGCCCGCCTCCCTCGCGCCCGTCGATCCCGCACTGTTCGACTTCCTCCGCGCCCACCTCGACGCGAAGGAGCCGATGCTCGTGCGCGGCGCCGCTGCCAGCGTGCTGGCCAAGGCCCCGCTCACCCCCGCGCAGCAACTCGCCCTCGCCGGCACGATGCAGACAGTCGGCGCGCTGGAGGCGCCGAAGCTTCTCCCCGCGTTTGAAAAATCTCCCAACGAGGCGCTCGGCCTCAAACTGGTCGCGGCGCTCAAGGCCTCTCCCGGCCTGTCCGGCGTGCGCGTCTCCGCGCTGAAACCGCTCCTCGCGAAATATCCCCCGGCCGTCCAGCAGGCCGGCGACGCCTTGCTCGCCCAGCTCAACGCCGACGCCGCCCGCCAGAACGCGCACCTCGACGCGGTGCTCGCCGGCCTGAAGGACGGCGACATCCGTCGCGGCCAGGCCGTGTTCAACAGCGAGAAAAGCGCCTGCACCCTCTGCCACATCGTCGGCTACCTCGGCGGCCGCCTCGGACCCGACCTCACCAACATCGGCAAAATCCGCAACGAGCGCGATCTCGTGGAATCCATCGTCTACCCGAGCGCCACCTTCGTCCGCGGCTACGAACCGTACGTCGTCACCACGAAAAGCGGCGAGACGCACAGCGGCATTTTGCGTAAGGACGCTCCTGACGAAGTGGTGATCGCCACCGACCCGCAGACCGACCGGCACATCGCGCGCGCCGACCTCGCCGCCCTCGAGCCCGGCACCCTGTCGCCGATGCCCCCGGGTTTCGAGTTCATGCTGACGAAACAGGAGCTCGCCGACCTCGTGGCCTTCCTCAAATCCCGGCAGTGACCGCTCCGCCTGCGAAGCGCCCATTGTGCCATTCTACCGGAAGGGCAGCTCGCCGGGCCAGGCGGGGACGGTCAGCCGAACAGCTCACGATCCACGCAATGCAGGTCCTTGGGGTCAAAATAGGGCGCGGCCCACCGGTCGGACGTCGACAAAAACCAGCCGGCATCGGCAGCCTGTTGCTGCTTCGACGCCGACTTCGTCTGGTTAACGGTCGCCTCCACGCTGGCGGCCTTGGGCACCGTCCCGCCCGCCTTGGCGTTCTTCGCCACACCGTCGAGAAACTGGAAGTGATCGACCAGCCCCAGGGCTTCAATGGCAAACGCCGTCGCAATGTCGGCATCGTGGAGGGCAATGAGGTTGTCGCCGTTTTCCTTTTCCCCACCGAGCGCAAGGTTGGATGACCCGCAGTAGACAACCGCGTTGGGGGTGTTGAAGCCGCACACGACGAACTTGTGGTGAACCTGATGACCGAGACCGAGCGACGGGACCTGGTCGAACGGAGGAGGCAGCACCGATTTGGCGGGCTTCCCGGTGACGAGGATCCCGGCGGCCGAGCCCGGCTTGTACAGCGAGATGCCCTCGGTTGTGTCGGTGATGCCATAGCTGAAAACCTGCTGGTTCGCGTGCAAAGCCTTCAACGCCGGAAACACCGGCCCCGAGCCGGTGCCCATTTCCATGACGGCAAACAGCACACTGCCGTTCTTGGTGGAACTCTCTTGGGCGACGCGGGTGGCGATCCCCTGGAGGACCGTCGTCGCGTCGGCCGTGGTGTGGGGGGAGAACGCCACCTCCGTCTGCGGAAATTTAGCCGATTTGAACGAACTCGGCGTGGTCGAATCGGCCGACTTCGTGAAATCCGTGTTCTCCGTGCCGATCATGCCCCACACCGTGTCAAACACCCGCGCGTAGGTGGCCGCCACCGTGCGGTCGTCGAAAACGAGCACGTGGTTCGAGTTTACATAGAGGCCGGTGACCGAGAAATTCGTCGAACCCGTCAGCACCTTCACCGGGCCGGTGCCGTCCGAGACGATCAGCTGCTTGTCGTGCGCATATCGTTTGAAACAGAAGCGCTTGATTTCGGCCGGCCCCTTGGCGGCGGCGGTGAAGAGTTTCTCAAACTGGTCCTCCGGCTTTTTCCCGGTCGCGTCGTGGTGCAGGGTGGCATTGTCGAGGATGATCCGGATGCGGCGGCCGGCCTTCGCCAGCTGCAGGAAGATCTTCAGCAGATCGGGCTCGTTGAGGTCGTAGGCGAAGACATCGAGCGAGAGCGCCGGATTGGCGAGCACCTCGTTCGCGATCGCAAAGATCTGGCTGCGGGCGGTGAACCCCAGCCACGCATACTGGTCGGCAAACGTGTAGCTCTCGCCCCGGCTGTTTTTGCCCGCTTCCTTTGCGGTGTCGAACAGCGGGTCACTGGGCCGGGTCAGCCCCTTGGGGCCAAAGTGGGCCACGAACGCCTGTGACTGCGTGAAGCCCCGCGCGAAACCGAGGGAAACGGCCCCTTTCTTGAACGGCCCCACCGGGATCTTCAGCGTCACCCCGAGCTTCGCGTCGATGGCCTGAAGCGATCCGGTGGCATCGAAATAGCGCGGCGTAACCGTGTAAGTGTAGAGGCCGAAAAACGGCTGGGTCCCCTGGTTCGACGAACCCGGCACGTGAATCCAGCGGAACTTGTGAATCGGGGCGTTCAGACTGGAGGTCGGCAGCTGCGTCACATCCTGCACGTGCTTGGTCGGGTCTTGGAAACGCAGTTTGTTGGCCAGGTAGAAGGGCCCGCCGGTGCCTGGTCGATACTGGACCGTGAAGCCGGCGAGATTCTTGGTGAGGGCTTTGGGCAGGTTGAACGCCAGGAGGGTCTTGGCGTCACCGGGGTAGGCTTTCACGGAAAAGCCGTTCGGCAGGCGTTGGGTGATCATGGGAAAGCAGGACGCCGCGGAATGCGGACGTTTGGGACGGAGCCATATAGATCAAATTTATGGACTATATAAAGCCAAAATATCTTCACCCCGGCAGGCGGCCGAATCCAGTCCGAACGACGGCGGGGTGGATCCGACAGGATGGATTAAATTGCCTGACAGCTGACACGGTCCATGAATCAGGGCCGCCGGCATGAAGATATTCAATCAATCAGGCCTCGACGTTATCGGTCTCGCCGCCATCCAAAAAGGGCTCTTCTACGGCATCGTTGGGATCACGTTCCTCGTGGACACGCTATTATTTCAGATCGACACGAAATATGACCTCGTGGCAGTGCGGGTCGCGGCAACATTGATTCTATGCCTGGGATTGTTCCTCGTGTTTTACACCGTTCCGGAGGCGATCAACAAAATGCGGGAAAACAAAGGAATGTATCCAAGGGAGGCCTTCGGCCATACCTTCCGGGGCTATGTGCTGGCGACTTCGTTCCTCCCGCTCGTCGGAAGGTTTATCGGTCGGGTCCTGGAGCCGAGGAAACCGGTGGATCCTTTTACGACGCCCGACAAATAAGCGCCCGGTCCGCGCTCAAGCCAACGGATGCCGGCGGTTCTTGAGCGGCAGCTCCACCCGGCCGCGCAAAATTCCCGCGGCGAAGACCGCGTGGATCATCTCCAGCGATTTCGTCGCGGCGTGCGCGCTGCAGACGGGCTCGCGGTTTTCGGCGATGGCGGCGAGCCAGTCGTCGACCACGCGGCGGTTCGACGCCGGAAACCCGCGCTCAATGGTCGTCGCGGTGGCGGAGGGTTCGCCCGCGCGCGGGCGCCAGGTGCGGGTCTCGCCGTCGAGGGTCACGCCGCTGGACTGCAGCCAGAGTACCTGGGGGTAAACGTCGCTGAGGAGGCGCACGCTGCCTTTCGTACCCACCATTTCCATACCCCAGGGGCCGGTCGCAGACGCGATCTTGGCGCGGCTGGTGAAGCGGACGTTGACGCCTTTCGGAAACGCAAAGGTCGCGTCGATCTCGTCGCCCACGATGGGACCGATGTCCTCGGTCGCGGCGTGGGCGTCGGCCCGCGTGACCTCGCGACCGCCCTGCAAAATCCGGGCGCTGCACCACTGCGCGTCGCCGGCAAAGGCGCGCACGAGGTCGAAGGAGTGCGTGCCGAGCACGAGCAGGTCTTCGCCGCCGGCGCGCTTGTCCTGCTTTCCGTTCACGCGGATTTCGAGCAGTTCGCCGATCGCACCTTCGTCGAGCTGGCGCTTCAGCAGCAAAATGCTCGGGGCGACGCGGCCGTGGTGCGCGACCGCGATCCGGCGGCCGAGGCGCGACGCGAGGGCGAGGATGTCATCCGCCTCGGCCAGCGTGCGCATGAAGGGCTTTTCGCAGTATACGTGCGCGCCGGCTTCGAGTGCAGCCTTGACCATGGCGTGGCGCTGGTCCGTCCAGCGCGGCGAGACCGAGACGAGTTGCGGGCGCTCCCGGTCCAGCATTTCACGATAGTCGGCGTAAACCTTGCGGACCTTCGTCCGTGCCTGCGCCTTGGCGCGGCCCGCGTCGTCGGCATCGGCGAGCGCGATCAATTCCACGCCCGGGACGCCGTCGAAAATCGCGTCGAGATTGTGGCCGAAGTTGCCCCGGCCCGTGTGGCCGATCACCGCGGCACGCAGCGGCGACGACGCTGGAGATGCTGCGACGAGACGCTCCGCCCCGCGCAGCGCGACACTGACCGCCGCGAATCCCGCCGTGTGCTGGAGGAATTCGCGGCGTTTCATGATCAGGATGCGTCGGAGTGAACGGCGCACACTTCTGTGTGCGGGCCCGACAGCGACGGTAGGGACGGCTCTCCGAGCCGTCCGCGGGGGGAAGGGCGATCCGCGAAGGCGGGTGCGATTGAGGTGTGGCGGCGCGGCGGCCGGCTCGGAGAGCCGTCCCTACCTCGAGCCGTGCCGCCG